>JAAHGR010000428.1 GCA_010672425.1 Symploca sp. SIO2E6 | reverse complement strand
TTACAACGTTCCTCCCAAACTTCAATTTCTCGGATGTATTGAATACGAAAATCCTGACAATGACAGACAAGGATATTCCACTCTGGTAGATGGTTTCAAAATTGCTGAAGTTTTGAGGACTCAGCAGCCAAAATATTTCGAGCTACTCACCCAAGAGTATATATCAACAGGTCGCCGACGGCTGGGTGTAGAGGAAAAAGTATCTGACAAGGAAAAAGGCACCAAAAAATACCAATGGGAGACCTATCATCGCCAGCATGTCATTAACTTGGATGAAAATGGCGAAGTTTACCAGATTCGTCACAATGAAAAAGACCGGGTGCCGCTCGATGTTTCCCCGGACAAAATTCAAGACTTGTACGCAGCCTACCAAGCATTTACTGCCCTAGCTGAATCTCCAGAGTATAATGCCGAATTTCTCATTGCTCCGGGACAGGTATTAGTTAACGATAACTGGCGATTACTCCATGGACGGACAGCAATTCAGAATCCTCAGCTAAGACGAGTTTTGTTAGGAGCATATATGAAGCCAGAAACCTTCCGCAGCCGACGGCGACTGTTGCTCGGGAAAAAAAGTGGGATGTCCGATATCTGGTTAATGGGATGTTCAGATCGTGCTTTAGAAATTTTAGCTGAGCGGATGATTGAATGAAAATAGTTGGTCAAATTTAGCGGCCTTGCTGAAAAGTATAGGAGATATCACCAATGACAAAAACTAAAACAATAGGATTGGTTGAAGTACCAGAAGTCCAGGTACGCGGGGCAAATGACGGAATCGGTTACCGAGAGAGACTACCTTTGATCAGCAAACAGATTCTCATCTCTAATTTACGTGCGGGCGGATTTGATGCTCAACTAGTAAACCTCCTAGAGGGGGATGATGAAGAAGAATACGGCGAAATTGATTGGGGTGGTCACACTCTGAAAAAAGTTCTAGTTGGGCGCAAAATTAAGAGTGTTGATCCTGATGCCTACGATGCTTGGGGGGTGACGATGAACTTCACCCGCCAAAGGGAGGCAGCTTGTCAGGTGATCAAGCATTTAGCCAGTACCGGAAAACCTGTAGTGGCGGGAGGATCTGATGTTATTGCGGTGCCAGAAGCCTATTTGGAGGCAGGTGCAGCAGCCATCGTCAAAGATAAATCTGGGGCAGCAAATTGGTCTATCTTTGATCACTTACTGGGACAACCGCAACGGGAAGAACTATCGGGAGTACTATTTGCTGATGGTACTGAATACCGAAAACGTTTTCCGGGACTACACCCGGAAGATTGGCCTTTGCCATCTTTAGATGTGATTAAAGAATGTTTGGGAGTTGGACTTTCCTATAACACGGTGCAATTGAATCCTCAAGGTTCTGTATTTGCGGATGTAGGCTGTGATCGCAAGTGCGACTTTTGTCAGACACCAACTTATCGTTTGGGATATCTGCGAATGTCACCCCAAAAAACCCTCAAGTGGTTTGAACTTCAGAAGGAAGCAGGAGCGCGTGGTGTTCAAAGCCAATCAGACCAATTTCTGGGGCGGATCTTGTTTGAAGGTGGACGCCAGGAAATTCTGGATATCCTCAATGGACTACGGGAGCGAGAAATTCCCTTTGCCTGGGTGAATGGTGTGGAACTGAAGAAGGCTACTTTTGGTCGAGGTATTCGTCCCGATGGGGATTTGACGCCTGACGAAGAACTGGTACAAGCAATTTGGGGTTGGGATGGAAAAGTTGGCTGCTATCATGCCTTTATCCCTGCAGAACGCCCAGTAGAAGGTAAGGAAGCCTATTACAAGCTAATGCCTTGGAGAGAGCATTGCAACATGATGCGAACAATCGTCCGCACAGGGGTTCCGCTAATTGGCTATGGTGTAATTATTGGGTTTCCCGATGATAGCCATGAGAGTTTGCTTTACCTTGAGGAGGCTCTATCTACTCTCTACCAAGAACTTAAGGCAATAAATCCCAAACTGATTTTTCGGGTGAGAGCCTATTCACTCAGTCCCATCGCAGGAACTCCCGCAGGGCAAAAAATTTGCGAATTGGGTCTGTTAGCATTTGACGATCCAGCGATTATTGGAGGATTTTGGACACCTTGTGTCAATACTAAACACCTTAACTATTTAGAGCTTTCAGACTGGCAAAATCGTTTACTGAAGATTGGGGATAGTGTCAGAGGCTTTAATCTCACTAGGGATAGCAGCAATAACTAAGTGACCTTTCAAAGAACTTGCAAAAATATTGAGGTATCAAATGACAGCCGTATTACAGCAACTTAAACCTGCTTTTCGCATCGAGTCGGTGGCAACAACGAACAACGGTGTCAGCATTACTTGGAAAGACGGTCACGAAAGTTTTTATCATAACCTTTGGCTTTTAGATAGCTGTCGGTCTCCTAAATTCTTTCACCGAGATACTTTGAGTCTCAGCAGCGGGCACGATGTGCTCAACATGCCTTTAAACCCAACTCCCGAAGAGGTTAAGCTCGATCACGAAGGCAATTTAGATATTATTTGGGGTGGCAACCAAACAGGTCATCAAAGTGTCTTCGATGCCTCGTGGCTGCGGGTTCACTGCCAAAACGACCCGGTCTTAAAGCAACGCCGCAAACCTCAACTGTGGGACTCGTCTGTGTCGGTGTCTCATTTTGATTGCGATGAGGTGATGAACGATGATGGAGTATTATTGTCGTTCCTCAATAAAATAGTCGATATGGGAGTGGCAATAATTGACGATGCTCCGAAAAACGAAGAAAGCTTCCGGGCATTGATAGAACGAGTAGGACCGCTCCGGCAACGATACCATCCCACGAATGTGTTTACCATGGATAGAAGCAATAAAAAGGCTCAGGCTATCCAACATTCTTATCAAGTGGGAACCTTAAGAAATCACACAGATGTTACCGCCTATGATATTCCCACAGGGTTACAATTTTTTGAATGTACCCTTTATGAAAACCCCGATGGCGATCGCCAAGCCTATTCTACGGTCGTTGATGGTTTCAAACTTGCAGAGGTTATCAAGGCAGAAAACCCCTGGTTTTACGAGTTGCTAACTACTGAATATATCCCCGCAGGTCGCAGGCGACTTTCCGTTGAGGAGAAACTAGGAGAACATGAATCCAGTGCACAGAAGTACGAATGGGATGCTTATCGGCGCAACCACTTGATTCAATTGGATGAAAATGGAGATCCTTCTCAAATTCGGTACAACCACAATACACGGATACCTCTAGAAGTTTCTTTCGATAAGATTCACGACCTATTGGCAGCCTATAAGCGATTCTCTCAACTGTTGCAAGATCCTGAATATAATGCAGAGTTTTTGTTGACTCCAGGAAAGGTATTAGTCGTTGACAACTGGCGAGTTCTTCACGGAAGAACGGGGATTTGGAATCCCGATCTACAACGAATTTTGTTGGGAGCTTATTTAGAAGAGGAAACCTTCCGCTGCCGACGACGAATTTTATTGGGGGACAAAACAGGGATGTCGGATTTGTGGTTAATGGGATGCTCAGATCGTGCTCTAGAAATCCTTGCAGATCGATATTAGTTGACTACTTAGTGCCTAAAATTGAGTGATTTATGGGGATGCCAGGGGGAGCAACAATGTACCGCATAGCAGAGCAAACTGCTGTATGTTTTTCTACCTGTGCATTATTCTTGCTTTTGTAGTATAATAGATACCTAAACTTTCAACCAAGCAATTAAATTGCTCAAACAAGCCATGGCAAAAAAAATTCGTGACATTTTTGGCAACAAAGTCTCCCCAGAAAAGTACCTCCAATCGGCTTTCAAGGAAAATCCATTCGCAGATTTACCTATCCCCAAAAAATTCAGAACGATTGCTCCTAAAAATACCAAAAAAGCACTTAGTCTCGAAAACTTCAAAATAGTATCAATCAACAATCCCTTTTTCCGGGATGAGAAGAAGTGAATTTATAATACTGACACGGAGATGCACCAGACGCACCAGATAGGAACTAAGTGCTTTAAATGGGTCTTAGCTTAGTATTTTCCAATTCCCAATTCCCCATTCATTATGAATTAATGATTCCCACGATTACTACTATTCCCATTCAACACCTAGCTTCAGGCGATCGCTTGGCAATCCAAGTATATCAGTTTATATGATACGCGATCGCACGGTAATATGGAAACATAACCATAAATTACCTTGCCTCCAGAATTTGTGCTGCAGTCAGCTCCAGTTGAGGAAAAGTCTGAGAAACAATCCGCTGATTCCCAGAGAACTCAGTTGACGGATAACTACCATTGACCAACAGTAATACAATTACAACCCGTGCTTGAGGGTCAACAATCCAGTATTCAGGAATACCCCGCTCTTCATACTGCTTTCGCTTCTCAATATAATCACGTTTGTAGTTGTCATCTCTTTGATGACGGTAGGGGCTAACTACCTCAATTACTAACTGTGGAGGCGGCATATCGAGGGTGATAGTACGCCGCTTTTTCGTTAATTTAATGTGTTCTTCTCTCAGTACCACTAGGTCAGGAAATCGGTTTTGTGGATTGGATGGTACTTGCAATTCGTAGGGGATAATCTTAACTAAGCGGCGCTTGATGGATTGAACGAACTCATCCCTCAACCATTCAACTATCCAGCCATTTTCTTCACTTTCTGGTGGCACTGGTATTAGCTCCCTATCCCATAGCTCATAACGGTTATCTGTCCCATCGTCATATTGGAGATATTGTTCAAAGGTCAGTTTTACAGGTGTGTGGGTCATTTTCCTTTTGGTTTAAGCGATCGCTTGACAAGCAGCAATTAAGGTGGAAGGGAATTATAAGTGATTATCCGAACTTGATATAAGGGTTTCAGCCGCCAAATCGACGCATGTCCTTTTTGAATGAATAATTTTGAATTCGTTGTTAGGCGTTACTCATTAAGGCTCTCCTATCAAAATAAACGCTGCCCAGTTTCTAGGATGAGGATATTGTTTTTTTGTCGTCAGCATTGCTTGCCGTAGGGCTTGGGCATTATCTGATGTTTGTTGTAGTTGGCGATAAAACTCTGTCATTAAAGTTGAGGTGGGGGCATCGGGGACTACCCAGAGGGAGACAACCACACTGGGAACACCAGTAGCAATGAAGGCGCGAGATAGTCCGACAACTCCTTCCCCTGTAATTCTACCTCGTCCGGTATCGCAAGCACTCAGAACGACTAGTTCCGTATTGTTCAGCTGCAAATCGAGAATTTCTGTAGCTGTGAGGAAACCAGAATCATCATCACTCGGAGCAAGAGCAATCGCTCCTGGTAGGGATACCCGAAGTACTCCTTCATTAACCACAACCTGTTCGGCTGGGACTTCTCCAATAATGACATTAGAACCAACTGTAATCGTTCCTGGTGTGATAAAAACGCGACTTTCCCTAGCACTGGGAACCTTGGCATTAGCAGTTGGGCCAAATTCCTCTAGATTATTATCCAGATCTAGCAATCCATGAGTGGCCAGATGAATGATCCGCTGCTGGGGCATCAGATTTACTACTGCGGCTTTCGTCGCCTGATTGCCGATGAGGGGTTGGGTGTTGAGGAGAGAAGCGATCGCTAGAGCCTCCTGCTCTGCACCTGGTAGACTCATCAGTGGTTGGGGAGGATCATCCCCTTGAGCTGGTAGGGTCGGCATGGTAGGATTACCTACTACCAGTGAATTTTGATTGCCAGACCCTTGGAGACGTTGCTTTTGTTCCTGGGTTAAGGCCAAAACCTGAATCGAAGGGGCAGATAACAGGGTATGTTTGTCGATTAGATGATTACCACTGGGGTCTGTTAAAGCGGCAAAGGGTACCAAAAATAGTGCTTCCTGGGGAACAAAGGTAACGCGATCCCTAGGATTTTGGGGCAATAAATCGGCAATTGGTGCGATTAGCAGTTGATAGAGTCTCTCTAACTGTTGTGGGGAAGTCCCTATATTACCTATCCTAGTACCATCACTAGCTTCAACTAGTACAATCCCCCTGCCTCGCACCCCCAAACCTCTAGTTCGGACTTTTGTCACTAGTTCAGTTAAGGATTTTTCCGGCAACTGCCGCAAGTCAACCTGACGAAACGAAATTACACCATTGGGTTGTACTACCCAAATATACAAGTCGGTTTCATCCCTGGGCTCATTGCCAAACACCCGGAGTTCGCTACCGACTAGGGAATATTCCACAATAGTGGAGTTAGTCCCTTGGGCAATTTGTTGAAGGCGCTCAATTGTTGGGGGAGGTATGGGGGAAGAACCGGAATTTTCAACAAACTGCTCCACTAGGGATACTGCTCGACTTTGTTCAGCTACTAACAGTGCTTCCTCTGGTTTATTTTGGGCAACTAAAACCTTTTGCAACAACCGGTAGCTATAAGCTTGCTGTTCTAAGAAGGTAATTTTATTGAGGTCATCTTCTATTTTATTAGGGTCATTTTCCCCTCTCCGAGTCTCCTCCCAACCAGCAATTGCTTCTTTTAAGGCGACTTCTGCTTCCTTAAATTCACCAGCTAGAAAGTATGCTAAACCTAGATTACTGAGGGGTGGACTCGGGGCTACAGTACTATTTTCTTGTCTGCTGTCTGCTACTAACTTCTCAAAGATCGCGATCGCGTTAGGGTAATCTTCCATCAACAGGTAAGCTTTCGCCATACCTTGTAAGGCTATTTCGGAAGAATCAGGATCTTGAGCTTGGTAAATTTCGAGGGCTTGTCGATAAGATTCCAGAGCAGCTTGATATTCTTGCCGGTCGAGGTGCTCGTCACCCTGTAGAATGAGTTGGAGATCTGGTTCTGCTGTCTCCTGAGAAGACTCAAATTCAGAAGCAATTAGCCTACTTGATAAGGCATGGTTCTGATGGAAGTTGTTTGGTACTAAACCTTGAGCCGCAACAGGAGAGCCTAAAACTGGGGTCAGAGTGGCAATAATTGCCAGAAAGGCACTCAGGCGGCTTTTTTTCAGTTGCATGGTGGTAAGGTTTGCTA
>JAAHGR010000427.1 GCA_010672425.1 Symploca sp. SIO2E6 | reverse complement strand
AGTTTGGTGATGGGTTGTCGGAGGAGACGGAAGATTGGGAGAGGGGAAAGACTTTCCGGATTCATACGGATCGGGATCATGACAAAAATAATGTCATTAATATGGTCAATGCTGCCTTATATTTAAGAAGACCTTTGTTAGTGACGGGAAAACCGGGGACGGGGAAAACTTCTTTGGCTTATGCGGTGGCCTATGAACTAAAATTGGGGTCGGTGTTACCTTGGTATATTACTGCTCGTTCTACTTTACAAGAAGGATTATATAATTACGATGCGATCGCTCGTCTTCAAGATGTGCAAATGGGCTATAGCAAAAAAGATATTGGTCGCTACATTCAACTGGGGCCTTTGGGTACAGCCTTGCTTCCTTCCCGTCGTCCTCGTGTGTTGTTGATCGATGAAATCGATAAAAGCGATATTAATTTACCCAATGATTTACTCAACTTGTTTGAGGAAGGGAAGTTTGAAATCCCAGAATTGGCTCGTATTGCGAAAAAAGTTTCCCAGGTAGAGGTTCGCACCTATGATGGTTTGGATGTACCCCTCAAAGAAGGGAAACTGTACTCTCAGAATTTCCCCTTGATTATTCTCACTAATAACGGTGAACGGGATTTTCCACCAGCTTTTTTGAGGCGCTGCTTGCGGTTAACTATGCCTTATGACCCTGATGCGACGGCGTTGAAAGAGATTGTTAAGGCACATTTAGGTAGTGATGTGCTAACCCAAGATGAGGCAAAAATTGAAGGATTAATCCAAAAGTTTATAGAATTACGCTCAGGGGGTGATCTGGCCACAGATCAACTGCTGAATGCGATTTATCTGGTCACTCGTGAGTCCAAACCGGAACCAGAGGATGAGAAGAACTTGATTGAGGTGTTGCTGAAGTACTTAACTAGTGTAGAAGATCGATGATTGACCAATTGATTACTGCATTAAGTAAAGAAGTAGCCATGTCAGCAGAGGACATTGCTGATACCCTGTGGCTGGCACTACAGATGCAGGATGAGTCTGTATCTTCTGGCTTTCCTTTGGTTAAGGGAGATGGTAGTGACAACAGGAGGGAGGAGTTACCTCGGAAACCAGTCCAAAAGACGCCATCCCAGAGTTCAGATTCCCAGGAAACAACAACCAATCTCCCTGAAGAGGAACCAAAAACTGGTATTTATCCCCGAAATCAACAACAAACCTCAAATGTATCTTTTAAAACCCCCAATGCTCCTTCTTTGCGGGAACCCTTAACCTTAGCCAGGGCCTTAAAACCCTTGATGCGTCGTGTTCCTGCTGGTAAAAAACCCGTTCTCGATGAAGCGGCTACTTGCCAACGGATTGCCAAGGAAGGGTTATGGCTACCTGTCTTAAGACCCACCTTAGAACCTTGGTTAGACCTAGAATTAGTGGTAGATGAGGATATCTCCATGCAGATTTGGAGACAAACTATCAAGGATTTGGAACAGTTGCTGCAAAACTATGGGATTTTCCGAGATGTGCGCATTTGGGGATTGATAGCCGATGATCTCCAACAAGTGCAGATTCGTCGGGGGATAGGTGCAACGGCAAAAAATCAACCTCCCCGTAGTCCCAAAGAGTTAATTGATGGCGGTGGTCGTCGTTTGGTATTAGTAGTGAGTGATTGTGTCTCCTCTCTCTGGCGAGATGGCAAAGTGACAAAGACGTTGGAACTCTGGGCAAATCAGGTACCCACGGCAATTATCCAAATGCTTCCCAAGTGGCTGTGGAAAAGAACCGCTTTAGGCAGAACCTCGGAAGTGCGGTTACGGGGATTGACTCCAGGGGTATCCAACCGGAAATTAATTGCTAAGGAAGTGTCTTTGTGGGATGAATTGGAGGAGGGAAGAGGGGTTAAAGTTCCTGTATTTACCCTAGAAACTGATAAAGCGGCAACTTGGGCACAAATGTTGTCCGGTAAAGGCAGTATTTGGACTGCCGGGGTTGTCTTTAAGTTAGATGCAACTCCTGCTAACCAGGGAAATCGCTTATTTAAGCGTAGTCAATCAACTGCGGAACAGCGGGTACAGGCATTTCGAGCAACGGCTTCCCCCATGGCACGTAAATTGGCAGGTTTATTAGCTGCTGCACCAGTGATTAGTCTGCCGGTGGTGCGGTTGATTAGGGAAACCATGTTAAAGGATTCTCAACAAGTTCATGTAGCTGAGGTATTTTTAGGGGGATTATTAAAGCCGTTATCAGAGATTAATGCCGATACCAATCCTGATTATGTTCTCTACGAGTTTAGGGATGGGGTACGGGAGTTATTAGTTGATTCTGTTCCTTCGGATTATGTGTTGAATGTGGTGGATGAGGTATCAAAGTATGTGGCGAAGAAGGTAGGGTTATCGCGGGAGGATTTTGCGGCGGTTTTGAGGAATCCGCAAGAGGTGGAGAATAGTGATATTGCTGAAGATGTTGGTTATTTTGCTACAGTTACGGCTCAGGTGTTGAGGCGTTTGGGTGGGGAGTATGCGAAAGTTGCTGAGGATCTAGAGTTAAACAATTTTGGTATTGCTAAGTTAAGAGAAGGTAAAGAATTACCTGATGTACCATTACTTTCTGAAAAAGGAATTGATTACATTAAACTTCGTAAATTATTAATAGCACAAAATTGGAAAGAAGCTGATGAAGAAACACTGAGAGTAATGCTAAAAGCTACTAATAGGGAAAAAGAGAAAACATTAGATTATCAAGCAATTGAGAATGCTCCTTGTATAGACTTAAGCACAATAGACAAATTATGGACAAATGCGAGCAAAGGAAGATTTGGATTTAGTATACAACTTAAAAAGTGGCAAGAAGCTGGCGGAAAGTTTAATAAAGAAACAGAGTATAAATTAGGAAATTATATTGGTTGGTATGTCAATAATAAATGGTTATCAGATATTTCAGAGTTCACATTTGATTTGTCAGCACCAGTGGGGCACTTACCAGTAGGGTGGACTTTTTATTTGGGAGGAGTTTTTCCTAGAAGAGAAGAATCAGTTTTATTTTCTGATCTAGCTAATAGATTATTAAGTTGTAAGATTAACAACCTAGAAACAGAGTCGAAATTCAGTAAATATGATATTGAAAATTCTTTGGAAAACTTTGATTTTAATACAGTCATTGTTAACCGCAAAGGTAAAATAGTAAAAATTGAAACTAAACAGGTAAAATACTTTGTTGAAAAACTGTCTGATAATAAATCCTTGGAAATGATCGCTATTCCAGGTGGTGAATTTATGATGGGTTCGCCAAAAGGCGAAGGAAATGATAGGGAACAACCTCAACATGAGGTAACAGTACAACCTTTCTTTATCGGGAAATATCCAGTTACACAAGCACAATGGCGATTAGTTGCTAACTTGGCTAAAGTTAATCGCGATCTTAATCCTGATCCGTCCCAATTTAAAGGAGATAATCGTCCTGTAGAAAGAGTAAGTTGGAATGAAACTGTAGAATTTTGCGCTCGTCTCTCTAAACTCACTGGAAGAGAATATAGGTTACCTAGTGAAGCAGAATGGGAATATGCTTGTCGCGCAGGTACAACTACACCTTTTTGCTTTGGCGAAACTTTAACTCCTAATTTAGCAATCTATGGTAGTAATAGAAGTGGCTGGCATAGTATTGATTATAATACTAAAAAAGCTACAGATAGTCCTAAATTTTTTAATAAATTTGGTCTTTTAGATATGCACGGAACTGTATGGGAATGGTGTGCGGATGCTTGGCACATTAATTATAATGGTGCGCTTAGTGATGGTAGTGTTTGGATGAATGAAAACTATAATAAAAGGTCTTTTGAATCTCAGGTTGTAGTGCGTGGTGGTTCTTGGGGTAAGCCTTCAGAAAATTGTCGTTCTGCTTATCGTAACTCAGAAACTCCAAATTATAAAAGTGAATACAACGGTTTTCGTATTGTTTGTGCGATGAGTTTTGATAAGCCAAAGTTTATTCTTGGGTCTTCCAGACTGGGGATTGACTGGTTGGGGTGAGTTGTGAGTTGCCGTAGGGTGGGCATTGTCAAAATCTCCAACAGAGCATGAAATAATTGGGGAGCAATGCCCACTATAGTTGAAGGCACATTCTCCCCACTCATCCTTCGTGTCCTTTGTGTCTTTGTGGTTTACAATTCTTGAATAATTTAACCACAAAGGCACAAAGAGCACAAAGATTAGTCGTTGACGAGGCGTTTGATGCCTTGTTTGAGAGTAGGGACATTGAAGTTGATCAGTAAACCTAACCAGCGTTGTTTGAGTTTGAGGTAGGTGAGCAATTGAGCAGAATGGATAGGTTTTGACACTCCCCGCGCTAAAAGCGACGGGGATTCTTCCTTCAATCAGCGAACTTAGTGTACAGACTTTCATCTAAACACCATAGGCTCATCTGTCCAGAAGCGTTTATCCAGTACTCCGACTGGAGTGTTCCCGTGTGCCCCACGGTACGTAGTCCTAACTTGAGGATGTTTTTCGCGGCATTTTCATCTCTGTCTAGCACGGTTCCACATTTACATTTGTGGGTACGAGTGCTAAGAGATTTTTTGACTGTAGCGCCACAATTAGAACAGTTTTGAGATGTATAGTGGGGAGGTACGGCAACAGTTACTGTGCCAAATACTTTCCCGAAATACTCTACCCATTCCCTAAACATTGTCCAACTAGCATCTGATATTGATTTAGCTAGCTTGTGGTTCTTGACCAAATTACGCACCTTCAAGTCCTCATAGGCTACCAGGTCGTTAGACCGGGCTACGCACAATGCTGTCTTTACTGCAAAGTCTTTACGCTGCCTACTTACTTTTAGGTGCTTCTTAGCTAACTTTTGCTTGGCTTTTTTGTAGTTGTTTGACTGTGGCTGACCCCTCTTGAACTTCCGAGACACTCGTTTTTGCAGTCTCTTAATGGCTTTTTCTGACCTTCTCAAGTACCTAGGGTTGGCAACTTTGTTACCATCAGAGTCTGTGTAGAAAGCTGAGATACCAACATCAAGACCTATGGTTTTACCCGTTAGTTGTTTATCCTCAATACGGTCATAGGCGATGCAAAACTGAGCATAATAGCCGTCAGCTCTACGTACTACCCTAACCCGCTTAATTTGCTCAAGTTGGTAGTAGTTTAAGTCTCGAGTGCCATAAAGTCTAAACTCACCAGCCTTAAAGCCGTCAGTGAAGGTTATCTTATCTCGGTTTTCAGATAGCTTCCAGCCCGTCACTTTGTACTCTACAGAACCGTGGTTAGCTCGATTTCTCTTGTACTTGGGGTATCCCTTCCTTCCTAGTATCTGACGCCTGCAGTTATCAAAGAAGCGAGAGATTGCAGCGTACGCACGTTCTGCCATAGCTTGACGGGCTTGGGAATTTAGCCTGCTAACCCAAGTGAAATTACTATTTTTTGCTAAGAGGGTGACGTATTTGTATAGGTCATTACGGCTTTTGGCGTGACCATCTTCCCAATAACGAAGGCAAGAGTTACGGATAAATAAACCAGTGCGAATGGCTTCATTTAGCTGTTCATACTGGTACTGTTTTCCTTTTAACTTGGCTTCGTAGACTAACATTTATCATGCCTAAATCATGATAATATTGTAGCACACTGCGCTTAAAAGCGCCACCTTGCTTTCATCCCTGCTCTGAAGAGACAGGGCTTTCAGCTGCGTCAATAGTAAACCTTCCACAGCTTTAAGTTCGACAATAACTAAATCTTCTACTAACAAATCCAAGCGATAACCGCAATCAAGACTAATACCCCTGTAAGTTACCGATTGTGGTACTTGACTCTCAACCTGTAGTCCCTGTCGGGATAGTTCATATTTTAAGCACACTTCATAAGCCGACTCCAATAATCCAGGTCCCAATTCACGATGCACTGCAATCGCCGCACCAATAATCCTATTCGATAACCGATTAGCTTCCTCCCTACTCATCCCTTTGTGTCCTCTGTGCCTTTGTGGTTAATTGAGATCAGTAAACCACAAAGACACGAAGAGCACAAAGATGAGGGGAAAAACACGGTTAGGTCGGACGACAGGCAAGATGCGAAGTTCCACTCATAACTGATGTTGAAGTGCTTCCTTGTGATACTCTAGCGATCAGCGCAAGCTGGTGTTGAAAGCGATCGCAAGCCGTGATTTACGGCAACTGAGTAAGTATAATATCAATATTAGTCAAAGACAGGATATACATATAGGCGATCACATTAAACACTCAGGAACTCTACTTGCAATGCCTCTGGCTTTTCTATGCTGTAGTTCAAGCGCTCAAACCCAATAAAGCGGTTATCTTTATCTTTAATTAAAGTAACATCTTCTCCCACTTCTTCCGCGATAAATTCAAGGTTTGGGTCATCAAACCAAACTGTAAGCGTTTTACCTTGTTCGTCGTAGTAAATTTTTAGGGCGTCCATACAACCTCTCCTCGCTTAATTTTATCAGTTCTATATACCGTGATGATAAACCCTTCCCCATTAAGGTGTCTTGCTACAACACAAAGAAAATAAGGGGGATCGTCTTTGTAATAAAGGTACACCATTGGATCACTTCGACTTCGGCGCACTTCTATTGGTTCTTGCAAGGCAAGTTTAACGAAGTCTTCCCGTCCATTGATAATTGGATGCTTTAAGGTAACGATCTTAGCCCAGTAAGAAGGAGTGGTGCGGACTCGAACACCAATAGGGGTGAGAATCTCAAAATAAGGGGGTTCTATGGGAGATTGGGAGGAATCCATATATGTGCTTATATTTTCCCACTATATAATAATTGCACCAAAACAAGAATAAAGTCAACTCCCTTTGATCAGAGATAACACACCAACGAAGTAGATCCCCGACTTCTTCTACCGGTTTGCCGAGTGTTAATCACAGGTTCAATTGAGAAGTCGGGGAGAAGAGAGCGATCGCAAGCCGTGATTTACGGCAACTGGGTAAGTATTCTGTAGGGGCGGGTTCACCAATCCGTTAAGTACATTGACAAGTAACTATTGTAAACCCGCCCCGG
>JAAHGR010000426.1 GCA_010672425.1 Symploca sp. SIO2E6 | reverse complement strand
ATGGTATATTACGCGATCGCTTGAGGGTTGAGAAACCCGGTTTCTTGCTAACATCTCGTTTCTCGGCCAAAATTATCCCAGAAACCCGGTTTCTTGCATCTGCGATCGCGATGGGCAAAATAATTTTCGGGCATTTGGTTGTGTTTGCTGCTATGGTTTGCTAAGATTATGAACAATGGAGAAGGTGTGCGCCTATAAATATAAATTTAAGAATATTGTAGGGGCGGGTTTAGCGATAATCGATCCCATTTGACCCAAATATTGGGAGCAAAACCCGCCCAACGCTGTCCCCGGTTAGCTCAACCTATCTCTAATCTTCAATTCTCAATTCTGGAAAACTCCCAGATCCCCGACTTCTTCTGTGAAGTCGGGGATCTATTAAGTTACCTAACACCTAATTTACAACACCGAAGCGATCGCTAGTCTTGTAAATTAGGTAAAGTGCAATCTACTTGCAGCAGTGCTTCGCTATCACTTCGGGTTTCTTACTATCAGCTTTGAGCAAAATAATTTTAGGAGATTTGGTTGTGTTTGCTGCTATGGTTTGCTAAGATTATGAACAATCGAGAAAGTGTGCGCCTATAAATGTAAATTTGAGAATATTGTAGGGGCGGGTTTAGGAATAATCTATCCCATTTAACCCAAATATTGAGATCAAAACCCGCCCAACGCCGTCCCCGGTTAGCGCAACCTATCTCTAATTGTCAATTCTCAATTCTGGAAAACTCCCAGATCCCCGACTTCTTCTGTGAAGTCGGGGATCTATTAAGTTACCTAACACCTAACACCTAAAACATTGGCAGTATCTTGTAGACAGCCGTAGGGTGGGCATTGTCAATAACCTTCGACAGAGTGTGATTGGCCATTAACTAAATGTCCCCTAGTACTGTGCAGGCTAATATCCCCTCCTACTAGATTCCCACTGGTATTAATAATGCCTGTGAGGGTAAGATTACTGTTAGCGGTAAAGGCAATAATATCACCACCTTCTCCAGCTATCGAGCCGGAGTTGACAATTCCTCTGCCACGATTACTAACAGCCTGAATATCTCCTATGGTGATATCGCTGTTAGCAATAAGCTGAATTTCTCCCGCATCCTTAGGCTCAGAAGCAGAAGTTAAAGTTCCTGAGGTAGTATCGATTGTACCTTGTGTAGTGGTAAGTACGATCGCACCGCCATCACCACGATTACTAATAACTTGAATATCTCCTGTGGTGATATTGCCATTGGAAATAAGCTGAATTTCTCCCGCATCCTTAAGCTCAGAAGCAGAGGTTAAAGTAACTGTGGTAATATTGATAGTGCCCTGATCACTATTAAACGCGATCGCACCACCATCACCACGATTACTAATAACTTGAATATCGCCTGTAGTGATATCGCTATTGGCGATAAGATTAATTTCTCCTGCACCACTGTTCTCAGAAGCAGAAGTACCCACATTACCACTATCTGTCCCACCAAATGCGATCGCTTGATTAGCGTTTAAGGGTTCTAGAGTCAGATTACTACTGAATACTTGACTAGCAAAGTCAATTCCAGTTACATCAAGAATATTGGCGTTATCACCCAGATTATTATCATGCTGTGCGGCAATGCTAGCATCATCTAATTCATTGAGGATGCCACCTGTGATATCGATATTGCCACCAATGCCGATTGAGCCAGGTTCAACAGCAGTGGAATCTTGAACATCACCCGGATTATTATCATGCTGTGCAGTAATGCTGGAATCATCTAATTCATCGAGGATACCACCTGTAGTATTGATTGAATCTCCAAGCGATCGCAAGATTACCGGCTCGTCAAAAGTGATGTCACTTGCTAGGGTAATTCCATCACCGCTTGTCAAATCTAGGATACCCACATTACCACTATCTGTGTTACCAAATGTGATCGCTTGATTAGCGTTTAAGGGTTCTAGAGTCAGATTACTACTGAATACTGGACTAGCAAAGTCAATTCCAGTCACATCAACAACATTGGCATTTGCTGTTAAAACTCTCTCCCGATTAACGCCACTATTAGTTAGGGCTTGGAGGGTGTCTCCGTTACTTAGCTGGATGGAATCAGTGGTAATTTCTATTTTACCAGCTTGCTGTTGTGAACCTGTAGCCCCGGCACTTACTGAAGCTCCCAAGATTACCGGCTCATCGAAAGTGAGGTCACCTGCTCGAGTAATATCAAGTTCGGATAAACAGTTATAATTCTCTTCTACCTTGCAACCTTCTTTTTTTCCTTCTGCCTTCTGCTTCCGGTTCCCCTCCTGGGAGGGGTTAGGGGTGGGTTCCGCCTTATTGTGGGCAAAGTGTAAGTATTTTGCGCCTGAACTATCCCTCAGTCCAGGGTTTGCTCCCTAGAATTACACCCAAGGGTTTGCTCCCTAGAATTACACCCAAGGGTTTGCTCCCTTATCTAGACGTTGTAGTAACGTTTCTACATCCATTGCATCGTTTAAGCACTAGCAAAACCTTTATTTATAGGCGCACTTATTTTCCCATTTTATCACTATACCATAAAAACGCTGCGATCGCGAATAATTTGAGAATTTTTCCGACTAAACCATCCTTAAGCATTGAATACTAGCAACTATCGACTCAAACAAAGCGGAATTGGTATAAGCTGTTATACGTTATCTTTGCCTATTCTCAATTCTCAATTCCCAATTCCCAATTCCCAATTCCCCAAACCAAAACTATGCGAGAACTATATCCCCCTATCGAAACCTATAACCAAGGAAAATTAAAGGTTTCTGAGCTGCACACTATTTACTTTGAAGAATCTGGTAATCCTCAAGGCAAGCCAGTTGTAGTGCTCCATGGAGGACCAGGAGGTGGGAGCCAACCTTCCTATCGCCAATACTTTAATCCGGAAGCTTGGCGCATTGTGATGTTTGATCAACGGGGTTGTGGTAAGAGTACTCCTCATGCGGAACTCGAAGAGAATACTACTTGGGACTTAGTTAAGGATATCGAAAAATTGCGATCGCATCTGGGTATTGAACAGTGGTTTGTCTTTGGCGGTAGTTGGGGTTCTACTCTATCTTTAGCCTACAGCGAAACTCATCCTGAATGTTGCTTAGGACTAATCCTGCGGGGTATTTTTATGCTCAGGCAAAAGGAAATCAGTTGGTTTTATCAGGAAGGAACTAGTTATATTTTTCCTGATGCTTGGGAAGCATATCTGAAGCCGATTCCTCCCGAGGAACGCCATGATTTAGTTAGGGCCTATTACCAGCGTTTGACGAGTCCTGATACCGAAATTCGCCTAGAAGCGGCTCGCGCTTGGTCTGTTTGGGAAGCAAGTACGAGTAAACTCTTGCAAGATCATAATTTGATGCAAAGATTTGGTAATAATCACTTTGCGGCTGCTTTTGCTAGAATCGAATGCCATTATTTCATCAACAAAGGCTTTTTTGACTCAGAAGACCAACTATTGCACAACATTAACCGCATTCGTCATCTTCCCGGTGTAATTGTTCAGGGACGCTATGATGTAGTTTGTCCCATGATATCAGCTTGGGAATTGCATCGCGTTTGGCCGGAAGTAGAATTGGTGGTTATTCCCGATGCTGGACATTCCATGTCAGAACCAGGTATTCGTAGTGCTTTGATTGAGGCTACGGATAGGTTTGGTGGGAATTGAGAATTGGGAATTGGGAATTGGGAATTGGGAATTGGGAATTGGGAATTGGGAATTGGGAATTGGGAATTGGGAATTGGGAATTGGGAATTGGGAATTGGGAATTGGGAATTGGGAATTGGGAATTGGGAATTCAAAAACCTGGCACTTTAACTGGGAAATCCCAATAAACTCATTACTCATTACTCATTACTCATTACTCATTACTCATTACTCATTACTTATTACTTATTACTTATTACTTATTACTTATTACTCATTACTCATTACTCATTTAACAAGGAGTAAATTTGAGCAGTCAAGACCGCAAATTTATCACAACTGAACCAATTAGTAAGGGTGGAGAAGCCGCTGAACAGTTGGTTTGGGAGGCTGTTTGTCGTGCTTTTACTCCTAGAGAATGTCTTGGTTACTGGCGCTATCCAATTTTCTCGAAAGTCGGTAAATATCGTAAAGAGCCTGATATCTTGATTGCTGATGCTCAATTGGGTCTAATTGTTATCGAAATTAAAGCCGTTACCATTGACCAGATTCTGGCAATTACTGGTCATCGCTGGGAGTTGCAAAATTTCTACACCACCAATACTAACCCCTACCAGCAAGCAGAACATCAGCTATTTGCTTTACTCGGATATTGCGATCGCGAACCTTCTCTCCGTCGTAGGGTACATGGTCGTGCACTGGTTTGTCTACCTTTAATTACTGAGGAACAATGGTATCACAAGGGTTTTTACCAACTCCCTAGCTGTCCTCCGATTATTTTTCAAGACCAACTTCAGGAACAGGGTAAGGGAAAAATAGAGGCGGGGACGCGGGGATGCGGGGACGCGGGGAAAGAGAGATTTTCATCCTCGGTTTTGAATGGAAGTTCATGGAAGTCTGAACTTAAACTCAATGGTTCTCTCCTCAAGCTAATTGAGCAAACTGCTCCTATTATTAGAGGTTACCACTTGAATACTGAACAGTGGCAATTGCTGCAAGCTGTTATCGGTGGCACTCCCGTTTTTCGTAAGCAGCGCCCGGTTAGTACTACCATACCACAAAATCAGCAAACCCGTGGTAGTGTTCTGGTTCAAGTCAGGCAACACCTCTCAGAATTTGACTTGCAACAAGAACATATTGGTAAGGAAATTCCTCCAGGACCTCAGCGAATTCGGGGCATTGCTGGTTCCGGGAAAACTGTATTACTGTGCCAGAAGGCAGCACATATGCACTTGAAGCACCCAGACTGGGATATTGCCTTAGTCTTTTTCAGTCGTAGTTTATATAACCAAATCATCAGGCAATTAGATAAGTGGTTGCGTCGCTTCAGTAGTGGGGAAGTAGGATATGAGCCTAAGCATTCCAAATTGCGTCCCCTTCATGCTTGGGGTGCTAAATCTCAACCGGGACTCTACAGCACTATTTGCCGTGCCGCCGGGGTCAAGCGGTTGAATGTTAATGATACTCGAAGTAAGCAACCGAATGAGGCTTTAGCGGAAGTCTGTATTCAGCTACTTAAGGAGACTAGCATACCTCAACTCTACAATGCGATCCTTATTGATGAAGGCCAAGACCTAATTGTCGATGATCATCTTAAGTTTGAAGGCAAACAGCCTTTCTACTGGTTAGCCTATCAAGCCTTACGACCTGTTGGCCCTAGCCAACCAGAGCAACGACGTTTAATTTGGGCTTATGATGAAGCTCAAAGCCTGGAAAGTTTGAATATTCCTAATGCTAGTGAGTTGTTTGGGGAAGAGTTGGGACATCTAGTAACTGGGTACTACGGTGGAGGCATTAGAAAAAGTGAAATCATGCACCGCTGTTACCGCACTCCTGGCCCAATTTTAACAGCAGCCCACGGTATTGGTATGGGTTTACTGCGTCGGAGTGGCATGTTGACGGGGATTACCCGTATAGAAGATTGGCAGGCAATAGGTTATCAAGTGATTATCGAAAACCATAACCCGGGTGAGCGAAAAAAGGTGTGGGGAAACGAGTCAGCAGACGCGGAGACGCGGGGACGCGGGGACGCGGAGAACAGAAATCCCACCCAAAATTTCGTTCACCCCCATAACCCCCCGTTTCAAGGAAGATGGGGGAAAGAAAATGTAAGCTTATCCGATGAGTATTGCCCAAAGGGGGAAGTTTTTCGATCGCACTTGGAATTTATCCCTGGTCAACAGATTACCCTAAAACGACCACCAGAAAACTCTCCCAATCTTGTCCCCCAACTATGGAAGCATCCTGTTCTCGAGTTTATCGCATATCGCGATCGCCAATCAGAATTGACAGCTTTGGCCGAAAATATTATCTACAATCTCCGCTATGATGGACTCAAGCCTAGTCGGGAGATTTTGGTAATTGTCTTAGGTAGTGGTTTCGAGGCGATGCAACTAGAAACTGCTACAGCTGAGTTTTTGATGTCCCAAGGTCTTGACATTTATATCCCCAGCACCCTAGACTGCAACATTCTCCAACCTGACAAGGAACATCGTGACCCCAATCGGTTTTGGTGCGAGGGGGGGGTTACCGTATCCCGCATCCACCGCGCTAAGGGTAATGAAGCGGAGATGGTGTATGTCGTGGGTTTGGACAATGTGGCTAAAGATGATAGTAATCTCCAGTTAAGGAACCAGTTATTTGTCGCTTTAACGAGAGCCAAAGGTTGGTTGAAATTGAGTGGAGTGGGTGCTTATCCCCTATACGAAGAGATGTGGCGGGTAATCCGCAGTGGAGATAGCTTTACTTTTACCTTCCGGCGTCCACCTGAGCGAGAAATTGGTGTAACCGATACTAGTGAACTGTTGAAACGCTATGATACTGGAGGAAGAAATTTTCAGAATGCGGATTTAACTGGTGTGCAGTTAGCAGGAGCAGATTTGCGTGATGCTAATTTAATTGGTGCAATTCTCCGGAATGCGAATTTGAGAAATGCTCAGCTAGATGGAGCCAAATTAGTAATTGCGGATTTGACTGGTGCTGATTTGAGTAATACTAGTCTACAGAAAGCGAAGTTGGTGGGGGGAATTTTGCAGGAGGTGCGGTTGAATGGTGCGGATTTGAGCCGAGCCAAGTTAGGTAATGCTGACTTGAGGAATGCTCAGTTAGTAGGAGCCAAGTTGAGTGGTGCTGATTTGAGTGGTGCTGATTTGACAGGGGTGAATTGGGATCAGGCGGATTTGAGGGAGGTGAATTGGGAAGGAGCAATAATGCCAGATGGGAGCGTTTTTGAGTAGGTGTGTGGAACTGGCATCCTGCCAGTATTAGGTGGTAGGTGGTAGGAATTTCCCACTTGCGATGCAAGGTTTTTGAGCTAAAAAATAACACAATTTAAGTAAAAGCATTTTTTGATACAGTTTTCTAGAGATAGATCTCTCCAGTGTAGA
>JAAHGR010000425.1 GCA_010672425.1 Symploca sp. SIO2E6 | reverse complement strand
TAACTAGTTCATCCCAGGAGTGGTGTGGTCATACTTTTGTACAAATGAATCTTAACGATCAAGGTTACCGGGTGCAACAGAATTCCTATTTTGAACAGGATGGGGACAAAACTCTTTCCCTTGGGGGAGCCATACCGGAAGATGAACTATGGACAGCCATTCGCCTCAATCCAGAGGATCTCCCTACCGGCAAGTTACAACTCATACCAGGCACAATGTTTCAGCGGTTGCGCCATCTCTCTTGGACTACTCAATCAGCAACAGCTGAACTTAAACCAGTGGCAGGGAATCCTCAACTGATGTCCTATACCTTAACTTATCCAGAACTAAAGCGGACACTGACTATTGAGTTTAGCAAAGCCTTCCCCCACGAAATTGAATCTTGGGAGGAAACCTACCAATCAGGCTGGGGACAGGGAGCCAAGACTCTGACTACTAGTGCCAAGCGTAAGAAAAGGATACTGCTGGATTACTGGACAAAAAATAGTGTAGCAGATGAGGTACTGCGTCGAGAGTTGGCACTAGATTGAATTACCAGTCTACTGTAGAACTTGCGGTAGCGATCGCATCCTATAGGGTAGGCATTGTCTAAAATCTCAACAACTGCGATATGATTCGGTAGCAATGCCCACCACAGTCTTCTCGCCTAGTGGCGATTGGTGGGCAAAGAAGGGTAATTTATTAGTCCAATGCTTGAAGATATTCAATTCGCCCACCCTACCAGATCTTGCGATCACACTACATAATTTGCGAGCGCACTACTCTCGCAAGACCAACTGCTACCTGGACCAACAGAAAGAACCTTCCCATTTGGCATGTAGAGCATCCAATGTTCAGACTCTTCTGAATAGATTGAGAATGAACGTAGAAAGACCTCCTCATCAAAATTGAATACTGTATCCCAAGCTGGAGGCATTAGCTGAATGGAATTAAGAGCAAGACCTTCCAAACGCCGTACTGCTAACTCAATTTTTGCTCGTGGATCTTCAGAACTAGCCAATACTTCATTGCCTTCCTCAATACGCCATGCACAACAATAAATCCAAAGATGCCATTCTCCATGAGTTTGTTGGTGTTCCCCGTTAGATGGAAGGGGATTGCCGAACTCCAAAGTGATAAAGCTGCCAACGCCTAAAGATGCTCCCCAAGCCTTGTGTGATACTATGGTGTCAACCATCGTTTGGACTTGACGAATATCTGTTTGAGTTACTGCCATCTGCTGAATTTGGTTTTTTTTCAAAGAATGAGGACTTTAAACATACTGCCCACACTAGCAAATGTTTCAATTGCCAAACATCGCTATACCCTCTTGGACTATTTCATGATAGCCATAATTCTGACCACTAATGGCATCGTGTAGTTGTCTGATCTCATCTTTAGAAAGTTTCTTTCCGATACGCCTTTCAATCTCCTGAACAGCACTTCTGAACTGTCGATTTTGAGCCTGATTTTTTGTAGCGCACCTCCTCCACCTCTATTTTCACTGGCACTAATAGACTAAGATGCTCGTTCAACTGACTGTTCATCTTATCAGCAACTTTAGCAGTATCACTTCAAGCAAAAATATCTTGCCGTAGGGTAGGCATTGTCAAAAATATACAACAGTGACAAGATGATTGGCTCATAATGCCCACCAATGTCTTCTCCTCCTTGGAGGATTGGTGGGCACTCAAAGGGTAATTTACAGCAGTTTGCTCTGCTATGCGGTACAGTCTTGATCCCCCTAAATCCCCCTTAATAAGGGGGACTTCCGGAAAAGCGTACTTCATTACAGCGCAAAGCGCTGTATTAGTCCAATGGTTAAAGAGCTTCAATTTGCCCACCCTACCAAAAATCTCTCCTCGTAGTGTGATCGCTCTGGTTTTTCATTTAAGTTGGCGGTTGGATGGAATAGCAGTGGTATTTGTAAAGACATATAAAGTATTTGGCAACCTAGTCAGCAGCTTACATTCATCTCAACCTTAAGCTGGAGGAGACTTTCCGCTGATTTGTGTTGCTCACCCATCACTAACTCGAAAAAGTCACGAATTGTTTGCTGAATACGTCTTAGTTATAGAGAGGACTGAAGACAGAACTTCCAATGACTGTCCAAAGTCCAATACCCTTCTTCAATTTGGAAAGAAGGCCAACAGTAGAGAGGCGCCAAAGACCTATGGACATCATCAAGGCAGGCATTTCTCTAGATAAACAACGCAAACGAAAGGAGACCAACAAATGAGTTTACTCAAAAAGGTATTGTCAACGACTCTGGCTGTGCTGGTAGCCTCAGTCTTTTTATTCAGTTTTCCAGCTTTAACTTCTGCTGCACATGCATCTGAGATTCACGCATATACGCAAGAATCTAGTGGACAGCAGTTCGAGATCGGACCGGATAGTTTAATCACAGTCAGCCTTGAAAGGAACCCAAGTACAGGTTATCATTGGAAAGATGTCCCTTTCAAACCATTTGGGCGATCTAATATTGTTGTTTCTGTGTTTCCTGAGCTGGGTAGCGAATATTTCCCTTCACAGCCAGTTATGCCGGGATCTGGTGGTGTAGAGGTCTTTGCTTACGGAGTTGAATCAATGGGACTCGGAGTAATACAGCTGGAGTTGATCTCTCCTAGTGGTGCAGTCGCAGACACTGTGGAAATTGGCTTAATGGTGGTCAATCAATAAATAAGGCTTGCCTCATCAAGTCTTAATTCTCGGTTGAGATAGGTGTTAGGTGTTAGGCAACAGTGACAAGATGATTTGCTCATAATGCCCACCAATGTCTTCTCCTCCTTGGAGGATTGGTGGGCAAAAATGCGAATTTATTAGTCCAATAGTCGAAGATATTCAATTTGCCCACCCTACCACTAACACCTAACACCTAACGAGATGCTGCACTATCCCAAAATTCCTGGTAGCCGAAATTCTCCTAGTAGTCGCTGCATTGCCTTTGAGAAATATGATGGAACTAATTTACACTGGGATTGGGAGCGAGAATTCGGCTGGCATGGTTTTGGTACTCGTCGTGATTTGTTTAACCTAGATACTCCTGGCATTGCCAAATTTACTGCAGCTCATAACCATTTACAAGAATGTGCCCAAATTTTCTTACAAGATTTAGCAGATGATCTCGAAAAAATCTTTCGGGAAAACTCCAACTATCAATCCTTCGATGAATTCAAGGTATTTACAGAGTTTTTCGGACCTAACTCCTTTGCTGGTTTACATAAAGCTAATGATCCTAAGGAACTGAAAATATTTGATGTCTGGGCTGAACCCTTTGGGATGATCAGTCCTGAACAGTTTATCACGGACTTTGGTCATTTAAACTCTGCTCGTGTTGTCTATCAAGGTAAGCTAACAGGTAAATTTGCCGAAGATGTTCGACAAGGCAAATATGGCGTGAATGAAGGTGTTATTTGTAAAGGAGGTAAAGGTGGGGCAGATCTATGGATGGTTAAGATAAAAACCTATGCTTATCTGGAAAAGCTGAAGCAGGCATTTGCACAGAATTGGGAAAATTATTGGGAATAATGAGGCTGTCTTGAAATCTGGGTATAAATGCTTAAAGCTCTTGCTGTCCAATATTCGTGCCAATCAAACTAACAATTTATCAGTCAAATTGTCGAAGAGCTTCATTAAGTAGGTATAAAAAGCTACAATAGAAAAAGCTACAATGAAGAAATTTCATAGCAATCGCTCTGTATGACTAGACTACTGGCAATCGAGAAAACGATTTCAAGCTTTCAAGCGTTACATGAGCGCTTGGGGTTATGTCGCGCCACTGATGAATCGTTTTTTTCAGAATGGCAGGTATCCTCTATTGAGATATTAGATGATGATAAATCTTTTCTAGACCGTCTCCGGGAGCGATATCATCATTACTACAATGCTGATCTCTTAACTGAAGGAACGGTGCTTTTATCTATTGTGGCACCACTGCTGGAGCGGTTAGAATTTCATGAGCCTCCATTTTTCGTACAATCTGAGGTTCCTATCAGTCTGGAGGTGGAAGAACACAATGAAGTTTATCGAGGTCGGATCGATGTATTGGTGATTCGCGATCTTGTTTGGATACTGACTGTAGAAGCTAAACGATCTAAGTTTGCGGCAGATATTGCTTTACCACAGTGTTTAGCCTATATGAGTGCTGCACCACGACAACCAAGCTTTGGCATGGTAACAAATGGCAGCGATTTTATCTTCTGCAAGTTGAAGGATAAAGTATACGATTTTTCTGATGCGTTTTCATTATTGTCTCGGCAAAATAAGCTTTACGAGGTTGCTACTATTCTCAAGAAGTTAAAAATCAACCAATTTTCTGAGAACTAGATATCGCTCTTTCAGTGTGGAGTTGTAGTGGTAATCAACCTCACATGAGGATAAGCAAGAATATTGCCATCATTAGTCATTAAAGGACAGTTATAAGTCCTTGCAGTAGCAACAATAACTCTATCAGCAGGAGCTTTATGAAATTCCCCTGGTAAGGAGTAAGATTCAATTCCAATTGCAGGAGTAATAGGAATTAAAATAGTTCCTTCTTCAGCTAAGGCAATAGAAAACTACTCGTTCAATGGCTTGGAAAGAACTAACCGACCTCGATTGACTAATCTTGAAATTTCCAGCAGACTGATAGTTGATACTCCTATTCCATCAGTCCGAGAGTTTTCAATAATTTATTTTTGAAAACTTGTAAGTTTAGGAGAGTCTTGATTCCACCAAATCCAGATATGGGTGTCAATGATAATCATTCTTTATCCATACAGCAGTTTGCTCTGCTATGCGGTACATTGTTGATCCCCCTAAATCCCCCTTAATAAGGGGGACTTTTAGAAAAGTGTACTTCATTACAGCGCTTTGCGCTGTATCCCATTCATCAGCAGGAAGTCCTGACTCTTCGGGAGTTCCATAAAAGACAAAAGGCTCTGTGCCAGCCAAAGCAGGTTTGCGTTTTGGCTTAGTTTCACTATCTTGAATAATGAAACTAAGTTTGTCTTGGATCACTTCATTGATAATTTCTGAAGCCAGATCTTCTACAGACATATGTTTAACAGCCGCAGCTTTAATCAAAATCTGTTGAGCTTCCTGACTAAGACGAATATTTGTACTGATCATTTTTAGTAGCTCCCAATTAAATGATTTTAGCTTTATGTCCTAGTTGTTGATTGAGCTCAAATTCTAGTATAGGGCAATAACGGTAGGTGGGCAAAAATCGGTAATTTATCAGTTCAATGTCGAAAATATTCAATTTGCCCACCCTACAAAAGCTGCGATAGCGAAGCGCTGCTGCTCTTCAGATCGCACTTAACCTTCAATTCGCGCAATCGCTTCTGTTACTTCAACCTCCCCTTCAATTACAGCTAAAATTCCTGGTAAATATTCATCCATCATCATCACATTGGCATAAACAACCGGTTTGATTAAGGCTAAACTGAGCCTGTCCCCTTCAACGTCAATACCAGTTTTGTAGCGGATTTCGCCATCACTGAAGTCTAGTTCAAAGTTGCCCATGATCATACCATAGTTGACACGGGTGATGAATTCCGCGATCGCTAGGCGTTGGTTTTCTGGGACGTTAATCGGGCAAACTGAATAAAAAACGAATTGTTGCTGTTCCTCTCTAGCTGTGGCATAGCAAGTCCACTGTCCGTTTTCACCCCGGAATAACAGACGCAGGGTCGATTGTTCCGGGATCTTGACAAATTGCCAGTCGTCCGATGTAAAAAAGTTCGTTATTGCGGTAAGAAGAGATTGCTTGGCAGTGGTATCTTCTTCTGTCTCAGAGAAGGTTTCATCAACTAATCCTTGGAAAACGCTGCTAATACCCTCAAGTAATTCCGAGGTAGCATTTTTGGTAGCTTCCGATAGGTTAGCTTGTGTCCATTCTTGGAAAAAGTCAACAATTCCTGCGGAAATTGCTTCACTGGTAGCTTCTGGATGGTTAATGGTGGAAGGATTAAGGTAATTCCAGAAGGTGTTGTAACCGACTTCACCATTTGGTTGTTGCTGTTTGATAGATAAGCAAAGCCAACTTTCGGTGTTGAGTAGTTTGCTTGTTAAGGGAGTATCTGATTGGGGATTTTCTAAGATTACTGGTGTCTCCACTTGTTGGCTGAGGTGAAGTAGGTAGTTAGCAGCTGCTTCTGCGGTGGAAACATGCTCTAATAGGTGTGGGAGTAAATCTGGTGCGAGACTGGTTTTAATTTGGATATCAATACTGGAGATAAAGTCACCACCACTCATGGGTGCGCGTACCTCTGATTTGAGGTTGAAGAGTTTTTCCCTGTCTATGTAATGGTAAAGTTCGAGGGTTACACAGAAGCTAAGGCGACATTCGATAATTTGGTTGTCTTGTTTGACGAGGGATAGGGAAGTTGTGCGAATGGTTAAGGGAGAGTTGGAGGAGTCGTTTAAAGTTAACTCTTGCTCCCAAGGGAAGTTTTCAATATGGTTACTCATCATATTTATTGATCTTTTTTGTAGGGTGTGAAAGCGCGTAGCGTAACGCACCGTTGCTGCTATATATGGTTTAGCTGCCTAATTCGAGCAAAAATATCTCGCTGTAGGGTGGGCATTGTCAACAATATACAACAGTGACAAGATGATTTGCTCACAATGCCCACCACAGTCTTCTCCCTAAAGGAGGATTGGTGGGCACTCAATGCGTAATTTATTAGCTCAATGGTCGAACATAGTCAATTTTCCCACCCTACATAAGCTACTTACAATCTATAATTGAAAAGGAAAATAGTAAAGTTTCTTTTAAGTAAGACTTGTGACTATCAAACAACTGGAAACCCAACTACTTGCTCTATCTCCCACAGATAAAACAAAAGCAATTCACCTTTTAGCCCATAGTTTGAACCAAAACTGGCGTGGCATAACCAAAACCATAAATGTTTGTGGTGGTGATGCTTGTATTGCTGGAACTCGTATTCCTGTTTGGGTATTGGTAAATGCCTGTAATCTAGGCATTAGCGAGTCTCAACTACTCTATGACTATCCTACATTAACAGCAATTGATTTAGCAAATGCTTGGATCTATGCTCAGGATTAACCTGAGCA
>JAAHGR010000424.1 GCA_010672425.1 Symploca sp. SIO2E6 | reverse complement strand
GTTAAAAGCTTGAAGTAAGGCTTGAGCCGTGTGATGGGTAACTGTCACGCACGGTTCTTAGGGGAGGGGAGAGGAGTAATCCTCGAACCTTACCCGATAATTGGAGATGCGTCGATTTGGCGGCTGAAACCCTTACGGGGTAAGGCCCCCTGAACGAACTCTTCCCACTTGCTGGGAAAACTACTTGAATGGAAACGCTTGGTTAGGGTTGTCTGTGACAAAACAATAACTTCCCACTTGCTGGGAAAACTACTTGAATGGAAACTCGATTTCTTCGGTGCCGAGCTGTCGGAAGATGACGATGTCTTCCCACTCGCTGGGAAAACTACTTGAGTAAAACAATAAGAGGATACGTGGCACTGGCAAGATGCCAGTGCATTTTTTTATTAGTTGCAATTACAAGTATTTTTTGCTAATATCATTAATAATAGAAAAGTTGTGCGCATATAAACTATTCTTCCCGCTAAACAAGACCGCTGCTAGGAAAGAATAAGGGGAAACATAGAGTTTCTCATTAGTAGTAGAGAGATTTGATAAAGCGATCGCCCACAGCACTAGCGTAGCTAATCGCCTTGAAGGATGCCCGAAGGTCTGTTGGCGCGTCTCTACAGGGATTTCACTGTTTGCTCAAGTTGCCCCATACTGCATGAAGCAGGTGCGCCAATTCCTCTGAAAAAGTTGAGAGAGAGAGCAAACACTGTAAAATAGCATGGGCTAAAGTGCGACGTGGAGTAATTGTGCCAAAGGGAAAGACAACAGCAAGGAAAAAGAAGGGCAACGGAGCCAAACTAGGGTTTGAAGAGAAGCTGTGGCAAGCAGCCGAAGTTGAAGAGGATGATGAACCTTTCGAGGAGAAGATGCAGCGGTTAACTGCTACCCTCAATGAACAGTTCACAGAATCGGCACGGTTGGAAGCAGCTATTCGGGAGAACTTGCGGAGGTTGGGGTATGAGTTCTAAGCGAGACATTTTTATTCCCGATGAAGGGTATCGAGTTTTCCTTGAAGAAATTAAGCACAATATCCAATCAGCACAGATAAAAGCGGCTTTATCGGTCAACCGTTCCTTAATTGAGCTTTACCTTAGCATTGGTGATTGCATCTTGGAGAAACAGGATGAGGAAGGGTGGGGTAAGTCGGTTATTGAACGTCTTTCTCAAGACCTCAAGAGAAGTTTTCCCCATCTCAAAGGGTTTTCTCCCCGTAACCTCTGGAATATGCGACGGTTGAGTGAATCTGTCCGTGGTAATCCAATTCTGCAACAACTTGTTGCAGAAATTCCCTGGGGTCAAAATCTGATGCTGCTCAATAAGATTAAGGACACCGAGGAGCGAGAATGGTATATCCGCAAGATTAGAGAGCATGGATGGTCGAGGAATGTTTTAAGTCTACAAATTGAAACCGATCTTTACCGTCGAGAAGGCAGAGCAATCACTAATTTTGAGCAAACGCTACCTGCTCCTCAATCAGATTTAGCTAGAGAAACTTTTAAAGACCCCTATGTGTTTGATTTTCTCAATCTTGGGGAAGAAGCACAGGAACGAGCTATTGAGAAAGAGTTGGTCAAACACATCACTAGCTTTTTACTAGAATTGGGTGCAGGGTTTGCGTTTGTGGGGAATCAATATTTGTTGAAAGTGGCAGATAAAGATTACTTTGTTGATTTGCTGTTTTATCACCTCAAATTGCGCTGTTTTGTCGTTATCGAACTGAAAGCCAGGGCATTTATCCCAGAAGATGCGGGGAAGATGAATTTCTATCTTTCCGCAGTTGATGATGCGCTGAAACATCCAACAGATAATCCGAGTATTGGGATGATTTTGTGCAAGGCAAAGGAACGGGTAACAGCAGAATATGCACTGCGGGACATTACCAAACCGATTGGGGTTGCTGAGTGGCAAGCGCAGATTACTAAGTCGTTACCGGAGCAGTTGCAGACGGATTTACCGACGATTGAGGAGTTGGAGGCTGAGTTGGAAGCGTTTTCTGTTGAGGGGGAAGAGTGATTGACATACTCCCCGGCGTGAACGCACGGGGATTCTTTACGCTTCATTGACTGATGCTACCGAGGTAGTCTTACTCTGTCTCGACGCACATTTAGAGTCGTGGCAATGCCCTATCCCGACTTTTTCTATGTTTACTGAGGCGTTCTCATCTCGGTCCTGTTCTGTCCCGCAACCAAGACAAAGTACAGAACGTACCGACAAATCAATCTTGCCCCATTTGTATCCACAATTAGAGCAAACTTGGCTAGTGGGCTCCCATCGACTAATGACTACAAAATTACGCTCATACTTTTCAGACTTTGCCTCAACCAAAACCCTGAATTCTCTCCAACCTTGCTGACTAATTACTCTAGAAAGCTTGCGGTTTTTGACTAGTCCTGACACATTCAAGTCTTCCAATACGATAGTTTGGTTTTCACTAACAACTTTGGTTGACAGTTTGTGCAAGAAGTCTGTACGAGTATCAGCAATTTTGTTATGGCACTTGGCTATCTGAATACGAGTTTTATTCCTACGGTTTGAGCCGTTGTGTTGACGTGCCAACTTTTTTTGAAGCTTGCGTACCTTACGGTCTAGTGTTTTGTAGTCAGGGCTCTTAACCTTTTCGCCATTACTCATTACGGCAAAAGTTTTAATCCCTAAATCAATTCCAACGCTTTGGTTTTTGGCGTTGTCTTGAACAGATTCTACTTCTACTACAAAACTTAGGAAATAGCGGTTAGCACCATCCTTGATAATAGTGACTGAGCTAGGTTCAGATGGTAGTTCTCTAGACCAAATCGGGCTAACAATTCCAATTTTTGCTAGATAAACTCCTTCAGCTTTTAAGGAAAAACCGCCACGAGTAAGCCTTGCCGATTGACTATTGGTACGTTTCTTGAACTTGGGATAACTTACCTTACGCCCTTTCCTCTTTCCTTTACAGGAATCGAAAAAGTTTTTAAAAGCTGTCTCTAGGTCTGCAACAGACTGCTGTAGGGCAATGCTAGACACTTCGCTTAACCATGCCCTTTCTTCAGTCTTTTTAGCTTGAGTAATAACCTGATGGAGTAGTTTAGCAGGTTTAGGCTTCTTTTCCGATTGCTTGCAAATTGCCAAGGCATCATTCCAAACAACCCGAACGCAACCGAACAACCGTGCCAAGCTTTGTTGTTGTTGGTTTGTTGGGTAGAATCTGTATTGATACCTTGCTTTCATTTAGTTGTCCTCCTTAATTAAAGGATACTAAATGTATATCTAAATGTCAAAACAATTTTAGGAAAACTGAGAATTTTTTTGGGGGAGTTCCGAATATGAAAAACGACAACTTGTAGAAGAAGCGGCAAGACGTGGGATGGTCTAATCAGAACTGATTAGAAGCTTGATTGCTCCTTTCCCAAAACCAAATAAAAAGGGAGCATCCCATTTTGGCGAGTTGTCTCATTTAATAGGGCTGAAACCCTTCCCATGTCGTTTTTATGCTAATGTTTTTTCCAAAATGGGATGCTTCCAATAAAAAGCCGTCCTAGAAGGATGGGGCTTTAAACCCAATTATTTCGGTAACCAATAGGTGAGAACACCATTACGTTCCTTGCCATTGAAAGCATATTCAAAAGCCGACTCATTTTTGCGACAGGCGGCTAAGAGAACATAGCCTTGAGGTTGGGGGAGCCAACCACTTCCGAGAGTAAGGTTGCGAGTTTCTGGTGTGGTTAAGGCTTCCCAAGTTTGGGTTAATTCTGCCTCAGTTGCGACGAGGCTTTCTGTTAGTCTGGCTAAAGCTCATGCCATGGGTCTTCAACTTGTTCCCCTAACCCCAGATACACAAAATGACCCATCTTCGACAACCTTTGCTACATAACCCTTCTGCCAGAATGTTTCTTAAGAGTTTTGACGAGCAAACTATCACTATCAAGATTGATAGGGCAGGTAAAGTTATTACTGCGATTGTTCCACTGCTAACTGTTGTGCGACAGCTTCTGGGTCGTTATCTATTTCCTTGGTGTCTGGTAAGTCGTGTATTGGCGATCGCTTCCTTGCACCCTTATTCCCTTGCCTGCAAGATTTGCTCAGCAGTCAGTTTTAGTTCAGGGAAAATCCGAGAGACAATCCGTTGTGACCCAGTGAATTCAGTTGCCTGGTACTGACCATTAACCAACAGCAGTACAGTTACTAACTGTGCTTGAGGGTCAACAATCCAGTATTCAGGAATGCCGCGCTCTTGGTACTGATGTACTTTATCAATATAATCCCTCTGGTAGTTCTCATCCTTTTGATTGCGGTAGGGACTGACCACCTCGACTACTAACTGTGGGGGTGGCATATCGAGGGTGATAGTTGTCCGCTTATCCATTAGCTCAAGGTGTACCTCTTCCACTACTACTAAATCAGCTAAGCGGGTTTGTGTTTTACCAATTACTTGCAGTTCAAGTGAGTGAGTAAAGATTCTCTCGAATCCTACCAAGTTCAACAGCTGAATAAAGAGGAAACGGGCAATTCGGTTATTCAATACTGATTCTGGTGGCACTTCTACCAACTCCCCGTTGCGTAGTTCATAGCGGTTATCTGTGTCATCGTCATATTCGAGATATTGCTCAAAGGTCAGTTTAAGGGGTGTGTAGGTCATTTACTTTCTCCCTGTTTGTGGATTCAGCAAGTAATTCTTTAGTTCAGTCTGGGTAAGCCTCCATCCAGGAGAGCCAGCGCTTGAACAGCTGGTCATGGCTTACTGGGGTCGCTTCAGTCATTATTTGGTAATCAATTTTCAAAATCTACATTCAAAGCTTTCTCGACACGCCTAAGGTGTCTAATCTGGTAGGTTTACACCGAAATCAACCCCTAGGACTTTCTCTATACTTCTAAGTGTCTCTTCAGAGATAGAGTCTCGTTTTTCCTGCTCGATTTGATACCAGTAACTTATCGATATCTTGGCCAGTGTTGCAAGTAGTTGTACTGAACGAGGGTCTTGTTCCCGTGCTTTTTTGATTTTTTGACCTAGCTCTGGTACTTGAATTCTAATCTGCTTAAACACTTCCATTTGAGATAGATGTCTACAACCATCCATTCTACTGGCATTTAAACTACTCTGGGTGAGCCACATAGCATTCATTTCTGTTTAATTGCACTAATTGTGTTGACACTTTTGTTTTACACCACTAGTATAACACTATAAGCGCAAGATTGCACAGCCCAAAAATAGCTGTAAGTCTTGTTGTTCAGTAGGTGCGCAATGCTGCGAGGGACTTGAGATTTAACCAGTCCACAAGGCCAGGAACGCGCACTTGCAAAAACAGCACCATCTGGCTACAAGGGTGAGCGAAAAAATGCGTGGGGGGAGAGGAGCTGCGTTAGCGTTTTAAGTACGCTAACATAGTTCCAGCACTCGACAATATATTCTTCTTCACGCTCTATGAACAGTAATTCCATCGGTGAACAAGCATAGAGATAACAGAAAAAACATTAGCGTATAATATACGATAGTTGAAGGTTTACAACAAGTCAGACATACCTTGGAACTGGGTTTAGAGGATTTAGTCGAAGAAGCCAGCAGGTTTCAGGAAAAAAACCCTAACCGAGACAAGTAAGTAACTGCCACTATAAAGCATTAATTGTCAGGGAGCACGGTTATCGGATATAATACGCTAACTAACACCTCTCCCCCCCCACACATTTTTTCGCTCACCCGAAGTACACTCTTCCAAAAGTCCCCCTTATTAAGGGGGATTTAGGGGGATCCAAACTGTACAACATAGCAGAGCAAACTGCTGCATTCGTTTGATTGCTTCTTGGATTTGCCCTCATTTGCTGGAATCTTCAATGCGATCGCACATGCTATAGTATAGTTAGCTACTGTATAGATTTATAAAATATGTTTAATAATCCTTATTATGATCTTAGCGTTGACGAGCAAACTATCACCATTAAGATTGATAAAACAGGCTTTGATTATCAAGAACTGACACAACTCCTCAACTATCTTGAACTCAAATCCATCAGCCAGCGCAGTCAACTAACAGAACAGGCAGCGGCTGAATTAGCTAATGAGATTGACTCGACGGTTTGGTCGAAGGTCAAGTCTAAACTTGATAAGTAGTAAATTGTGATTAGACAAACCCCAACGGTTATAGTTGATACCAACATTTTGTTTTCAGCGTTACTCAGAAAAAATTCCCGTTTTATTGAGTTACTGCTCGACTCCAATTATAACTTTTTTATTTGCGAACAGGTGCTGGTAGAATTGTTTAAGCGAAAGGAGAAGATCCTGAAGGGAGCATCCCATTTTGGCGAGTTGTCTCATTTAATAGGGCTGAAACCTTTGCCATGTCGTTCTTTTGCTGATGTTTTTTCCAAAATGGGATGCTCCCGAACAACTTGCTGATCTGAGAGGGTCAAGATACCATGTTGGAAATCGTCAAGTAGGCGATTGAGTCCTGCAAGAGTTGCTTGAGAGTCTAAGATTAGTTTAACATCGTATTGATAGGAACATTGAAGAACTTCTGCTAGTCCAGCAACATCATTAATGGGTGTTTTCAAACCAGGAATCCCATTTTCATAGGCATTAATGCCAACCAAGACTGCCAAATTATGGTGATTAGTACTCATTATGACCATTAAGTTTGGACTAGTGCTTTGAAGGCAGTTACTATTAAGCTTTTTTAACCTGTTTTCGCTGTTGGTTTATTGCCGCCGCGCTGCACTAGCAGGGTAAATGTATCTAATATTAGTATAAATTGTAACGGCAAAAATATCTTGTTGATTATATATTTACAAGCCTTGATAAAAGTTTAGATAAATTCACCTTTATGTGCAAGGTTTTTGCATCAAGGACTCAAAATCCTTGCACCTGAGCGGGGAAATCCCTGGGTAACCTTGGGAGATGCAAATGCTCACCCACGCGCTTATAAATGCTTCATTCTGTCTTACTTATTACTTATTACTTATTACTCTTCAGAAAATAGAAATGGCAACAGGATGGTCGAATCCTTTGATATGACTAGTTTCTAACTTCTTTTTAGGCAATGAAAACTCTTCTTCCTCCTGCCTCCTGCCTCCTGCCT
>JAAHGR010000423.1 GCA_010672425.1 Symploca sp. SIO2E6 | reverse complement strand
TACTTTCGTTTATTTATGCCTACCTACTTAGTGGTGCGTTACGCTTCACTTCGTTACGCTCTAAGCGGAGCATCCCGAAGGGTATACACACCCTACAAGATTACTCATTCTCCATTCCCAATTCCCCATTCCCAATTCCCCATTCCCCTAACACTTAATTGAACGAATAGCCGCTTTGAGTCCTGAAGAATTGAGTTCAAACATCCTCACTAGTTGGGAAATTGCCTCGGCTGTTGTGCCCCTCCACCGGGACTCTGGCAGGGGATTGAGCCAAACTAGGTGACGGATGTAAGGAGTAAGGTTCTCCAGAAATTGGTCTGTGAGTTGGATGCGATCGCGATTAATTCCACCACGAGCAGAGCCTCCATCACTGATAATGAATACAATAGTGCGATTGCGATGTAATTGAGGCAGTAGGTAGGAGATGGATAAATTATCAGGGCGATTGGAATAAAAGTAAAGGTAATCTCTGGGGCAGTTGCGAAAATAGTAGATATCTGCCTTAGCAAAACCCCCTGCCTTGACTGTTGCTGCTAGTTGTTCTGAGAGCAGACGAAAAGGAACCATGGAGCTAGAATTGTCTATCAGTAGCAGCAATTGAGTACGATTGAGGCGACGGGGAATTAGTATCGGTTCAAGGAAAATGCCCTCTTGGCTAATTTGTTGGACAGTGGCTTCTAAATCAAGTTCAGTTAATGCTCCTTCTCGGATAGGAAGGCGCAGATAGCGCCAATTTTGCTGAATTTGTCGTCGAGTTAGTGGAAAATCCTGAACTCTCAAGGAAAAGCGACGGCTCAGGTTTGGTTGCTCCTTAATTAATTCTCCCCGCAAGGCGATAGGAGTAAGTTGAGGAGTTGGAGAAGAAGTTGGAGTAAGTTGAGGAGTTGGAGAAGAAGAAGTTGCTACATTTCCACTTACTACCTCATCTCCCTCATCCCCCCATCTCCCAATCTCCTTTATCTCCCTTGTCTCCTTGTCCCCCTTGTCCTCCTTGTCCTCCTCGTCCCCATCCCCCCATCCCCGCGTCTCCGCGTCTCCGCGTCTCCGCGTCTCCTCAGCCGGTAATTGCTCAAAATATTGCTCAAAATATTGCTCAAACCTATCTGCTTGAGAGGATTGGGGTTTAACCCATAGTAAACGACAAATTTGCTTGAGGCGATCGCGATTAGTTAGACCAAATCCCCCTGCTAAGGCTCGCAGGAGCAAGTGATATTGATCGATAGTCAGGGGTAAGTCTGCTTGTTCCCGCAACCAGATAAACAGGTCAAACAGAGGGGGTTTGTTCCTACTCACGATGCCTCTGATAGTAGTTTTGGTCTGCTTTATTTTTGAGCAATGCTCCGAGTAAGGGCAGATTTTCTGCTAGGTTATCAATAATCTCTAGGGCTTCTTCTGGGGGATAACGCTGTAACCAGCGTATCCAGTCGAGTAATTCACTAGTACTTACTTTCTTACCGTCTCTTCTATTGGTTGCCCGCTCTCGTAATTCAATAAATCTCTCGACGGCTGCTGCCACTAATTCTATGGACAACTGCTCGGGAAAATGGGCATTGACAATGTTAATTAAATCTTCGGCATCAGGAAATTCCAGGTAATAAAAGATGCAGCGCCGCAGAAAGGCATCGGGCAATTCTTTCTCCTGGTTGCTAGTAATCAGGACAATCGGGGGATGTTGAGCTTCAATCGTGTCTCCGATTTCTGTAATTTCAAATCGCTGCTCTTCCAACTCCAGTAATAAGTCGTTGGGAAAGTCGATATCCGCTTTATCGATCTCGTCAATCAGGATAATCGGACGATGGTTTGGCTCTCGAAAGGCATTTCCTAAGGCTCCCCATCTAATATAGGCATAGGAGTCTTGCAGTCGCTGGAATAACTTTTTAGTTTCCTGTGGGCTAAGATAAGTTTTATAGGAGTCTGTACCAACCAATTGAGCATCCCGCAACCTTCCTACAGCATCATAGATGTATAAACCATCTTTAGCTCGAGTTGTAGATTTAATATACCAAGGAAAGTAGGGATAGTTGGCAATGTCCCAACGTTGAGCGAATTCGTAAGCAATAGCACGAGCAAGTAGGGTTTTGCCACACCCCGGTTCACCTTGGAGCAGCAGGGGACGCTGGAGGTAAATGGCCAAGTTAACAGCTTCTATTAGGTCTTCATTAGGTAGATAAGGACAGAGTAGCCGCTGTTGTAGATAAGTGCTTTTTGGGTCAGGTTGGGGTTGGTATTTTAGTTCCCCTGTGTACTCCAATGGTTGGTCTTTCATAATGCTAGCTTTGCCTCTATATCCATGTACCAATCCAACTCAAAGCATTGACAAATATCTCTGAGTACGGAAATTGGTTGATTGTCCCTGAGAACAATTTCTCCCATTACTTGTTCTAAGGATTCTGAACCAGTCCAGAGGGTCGAAAAAATTGAGGATTGCACACCAGCCCAAGTTTTTATCATCTCCTGATTAAAGGGTTCTAATTCTTGTAGGTCAAGAATCTGAGCTTGGCTCGGATTCAATTGGGTTGCCAGAGGAATTTTTTGGTTCCACTTGCACTTTGAATTTTTGTTGTCCACCAAAAAGAGCAGTAGTCGATAGGAATATTCCGGAGTAGGAGCAGCCTTTACCAGCTTAACTAGGGGTTGCCAAAGCTGCTCTAAGAATTGTTGAAGACCACCTCCAGCAATTAAGTCTACATCATGAAGGGCTAAAATTACCGTCTGAGTCTGCCAGTATTGATAAAGTCCCTCGGCAATAGCTTGGGGTGAAGGATCACTGTTAACCTTCCGAGCCAAATCTTCCCAAAGATATTGGATATTTTTGCGATGAGGCTTCAGATAAATTGACTGGCGCCAAGCATTTGTATGGTAAGGAACTTGATAGGTTAGTCGATTTACCAACCAACGTTGACCATAATCAGGCTTGCCGTGGATTAAAAAAGCTCCTGCTGGTTTGAGTTGAGTAACAGCGTCTTGGAATAAGGGTTCTTGTACCGAGTAATTGAGTTTCAGCAGAGCACCCTTAATTGTTTCGAGTTTTTCGACTGGTTGATTGCCGAAGGCATCGGGAAGAGAGACCTGAGGATTTTTCGGTTTAATTGATTTACTTGTCTCCTCGGAATTCTTGTAGTCACATTCTTCTAAATCAAGGTCGAGACTAGAAAATACAGCATCAAGTCTACTATAGGTTACTGGTTTGTCACCTGACCTAATCTTCTTAATAGTGCCACGATATACCCCAGATATAATTGCCAGTTGTGTGTCAGAGCATCCATCTGGATATGCTTGCGACAAAGCATCATTAAGTTTTCTGATTCCACTGTCAGTTAAGAGACAACGTTTCTTCGATTTTCGGGAATTGGGCACACCTCACACCTAATTGGGGTTTGCTGTATACAGCAGTTTGCTCTGCTATGTGGTAAATTGTCGCTCCCCCTCCCGTCCCCCTTGAATCCCTTTCCCGTTCCCCTTGGAATCCCCCTCCCGTCCCCCTTTGAAAGGGGGAAGCCGGACGATGCTACGCTTTGACTTTCATGGGGAAGCCGAACGATGCTACGCTTTGACTTTCACGGGGAAGCCGAACGATGCTACGCTTTGACTTTCACGGGGAAGCCGAACGATGCTACGCTTTGACTTTCACGGGGAAGCCGGACGATGCTACGCTTTGACTTTCACGGGGAAGCCGGACGATGCTACGCTTTGACTTTCACGGGGAAGCCGAACGATGCTATGCTTTGACTTTCACGGGGAAGCCGGACGATGCTACGCTTTGACTTTCACGGGGAAGCCGGACGATGCTACGCTTTGACTTCCACGGGAAGCCAGAGGATGCTACGCTTTGACTTTCACGGGGAAGCCGGACGATGCTACGCTTTGACTTCCACGGGAAGCCGGACGATGCTACGCTTTGACTTTCACGGGGAAGCCGGACGATGCTACGCTTTGACTTCCACGGGAAGCCGGACGATGCTACGCTTTGACTTTCACGGGGAAGCCGGACGATGCTACGCTTTGACTTCCACGGGGACTTTTGGAAGAGTGTACTTTATTACAGGGCAAAGCGCTGTAAGTAACAAGTAACAAGGAATGAAGCATTTATCCTATGGGTCTAACGAGACAAGAGTTTGAGGTCAACCTAGTAGTGCGAGTATCTTGCTCGCGTAGTTAATACCTTTTGCTCGCATAGTTAATACTTTATTTATAGGCGCAAACCTATTCCATTATTCCAATAATAGCAAAAAATAATCAAAATTACCACCAATCAAAGATTTATAATATTGATTGAAAGTCTTCTGGTGGCATAGCTTCTACACTCATTAAGCAAGTCCTAATTGCTGATGATCCCCACGCTTCTCACAAAAGATCCGCAATGATCTAAAAAGCTTGATATCACTGGCTTAAAGCCCTGTTTTCCAAGTTTACCAAAAAGTTGGGGATCATCCCTGCTGATGATCCACAGTGACGGCTTTGATTCTGCCTAAGATGGTCATCAAAGATTAAGGAGAATTGAGCACTATGACCAACAATCAAGATCAGCGTCCCAAAGGTTCCAAGTGGCATCGAGTAGTTGCGGTAGCATTGCTCATTTTAATTGAAATGCCTCAGGGACTTACTGCTTGGATTGAACTGATTGAAAGATCTAAAGTGAGTTTGCGATCACGACAGGTAACAACCGAACAGAAGCAGGATATAAGATAACATACGGTAGATATTGTCTTGGGTGTCAAGGGTGAGTGCTGTTAACAGGTTTGCGATTGCTTGCAGCACCAGCGTAGCTGATCGCTTTCCCACGAATAAGAGATGATCATCTCCTAACAAAACCCGCACCACAGTAATTGTCGGTGCGTTACTAAATGTATGTACATTTATGCATAATGGTAATATAATGATTTTTGAATGGGATAAGGCAAAAGCCGCCGCCAACCTTGAAAAACACGGAATATCTTTTGAAATAGCTATTCAGGTGTTTGCAGATAACAAGCGAATTGTCCGCATTGACGACCGCTTCTTGCTAGCCAAGATATCAAGGAAATTGCTGATTACTTCACCACTATCTTCGTGTCCTTTGTGCCTTTGTGGTTGATTTTACTTAGCGATCGCTAAAATCTTCTATGTCTTTAGAGGTGTTTGTCAGAATTTAACCAAAAAAATATCGAGATTCGTGATAAGCTGCCAAGGCGCCGAGAGATGCTTCTAGCGGTTCCTAAAAAACAACCATGTCATATCTACTACATCAACTTTTAGAAACAACTGCCAAAAGTGATCCAGAGAAGAAAGCTGTAGTTGATGAAAACCAGAGTTTAACTTATCGGGAGCTAGACCAGTCTTCCCATCAATTAGCTCAGGTTCTGAGAAGCTCCGGGATAAAAAAGAGCGATCGCATCGGGATCTGTCTGGATAGATCGATTGAGGTAATAGTAGCTATTTACGGCATCCTCAAAGCAGGTGCTGTCTATGTACCTATAGATCCAACTGCTCCAGTCCAGCGGATAGCTTTTTTTATTGAAAATTGCGGCATTAAGGCTCTAGTCACAACTAGGCAAAAGATTTCTATTCTATATCAAGAAGCGGCAAATAAAGTCTCCAAATATTTACAATGTGTGCTCCTCAAGGAGGATACTAAGGTAGGGGAAGCAGAGGATTTTGACCAGACCAAAGTAGTGACCTGGAAAGAGATACTGCAATGGCCTAACGAGCCATTATCTGCTATCAATCTTATTGAAAACGATCTGGCTCATATTCTCTATACCTCAGGTTCAACCGGAGAACCTAAAGGTGTAATGCTCAGCCATCGAGCTTCTCTAAGCTTCGCTAACTGCTTTTACGAATTTTTGCAGATACAGCCAAGCGATCGTATTGCTCATCAAATTCCTATCTATTTTGCTCCCTCAATTATTGATCTGTTCGCAACCATTAGGGCTGGAGCAACTCTAGTCATAATTCCTTCAGAACTCTTGGTTTTCCCTACGGAGTTAGCAAATTACCTTGAAGAACAACAAATTACCATCTTATCGACAATTCCCACTGTACTAAAGCAGCTAATTAATCACGGCAACTTACAGCAACATAAATTCCTGGATCTCAGGATAGTAATGTTTGCTGGGGAAGTATTCCCCATCAAATATATGCGCCAGCTCAAGGAAATGATCCCGCACTCGACATACTACAATCTGTATGGTTCTACAGAGACCCTTGCCCGTACCTGCTATCGAGTGGAAGATATTCCTCCCGATATGGAATCGATCCCCCTTGGTCAAACTTGTAGTAACACAGAGTTGTTTGTGGTTAATGAGCACCAGGAAATTGTCAGTCCCGGCGAAGTTGGAGAATTGTATTTCCGAGGTCCATCACTGATGAAAGGATACTGGGGGATGCCCGATAAAACTCAAGAGGTTATGGTTCCTTATTCAAAGCATCCAGACCTCGGGGAAGAAATCGTCTTCCGTACTAATGATCTAGTCAAACAAGATAAATATGGCAATTATATCTTTGTTGGACGGCGCGATCATATGATCAAGAGTCGAGGCTATCGGATTGAGCTTGGGGACATAGAAACTACCCTTCATTCTCATCCAGGAATTAAAGAGGCAGTAATCATTCCCATTCCCGACGAGCAAATGGGAAACCGTTTAAATGCTATAGTGGTAACCAAGGATGAGAGTAATCTTCAAGCAAGTGATTTGCAATATTTTTGTGCAGAACGTCTTCCTAAATATATGGTTCCTGATAAAATTGAGTTTCGTTCCGATTTGCCTAGGACATCTACAGGAAAAATTGATAGAACCTTACTTCGGAAGAAACACCTATTAGAGGCTGTAGGGGCAAAGCATTTGGGCGGAAATTTAAGCACGTAGTCCATAGTAGATCAATCCAAATGCTTTGCCCAAACCCTGAAGACTGAGGGTAACTGGCAAGATTCCAGTTCTACAATTGATACCCAATTCCCCATTCTCCATTTCCTGTTCCCTATTCCAAATTAACACAGAGATTAGTTATGAACTTGACTAAAGACTACAATGAGCAGCAATTGGAACAGATAATTAAAGATCACA
>JAAHGR010000422.1 GCA_010672425.1 Symploca sp. SIO2E6 | reverse complement strand
AAATATTAGTAGTGGGAGCATCTTGCTCCCTAATATTACAACAAGCGGGCAAGCTAATATTACAACAAGCGGGCAAGCTAATATTACAACAAGCGGGCAAGCTAATATTACAACAAGCGGGCAAGCTAATATTACAACAAGCGGGCAAGCTAATATTACAACAAGCGGGCAAGATGCCCGCACTACGAATTTACAAAAATGGGATGCTGCCAGTAAATTAGCTCAAGGTTACAGTTTTCTAGCAGAAGTCGCCTTGCATCGTAGTCAATGGCAGGAAGCTAAGCAATTTGCCCAAACAGCAATAAGGTTATATAAAAGTGATCCAGGTAGTCAATCTCCCCTCCCCTTCCTGATTCTTGCTCAAGCACTACAGAAGCTAAATCCGGAACCTGAAGCAGCTATTGATTGCTTAGAACAAGGGATAAAAGCAACTAAACCGGAATCTGAGCCCCTAACTTATGTTAAACTGCTTGAGGAATTGCGATCGCTTTATTTCTCCCAAAAACAATACCTCAAAGCCTTCGAGATTAAGCAAACTCAACAAACCATTGAACTACAGTTCCAATTAAGAGCCTTTATTGGTGCAGGACAACTTCAGTCAGTGCTGTTTGATGAAGACGCGGGGAAGGGAGACAAGGGGGATCTAACTTCTTTTACTTTTGGTAGAAAGCAAGATATTGAATATTTAGTTAAGGAACGCATTGCTCTACCCAAACACAAACTAACCGTCCTTTACGGGCCATCGGGAGTGGGTAAGAGTTCTTTGATTAGTGCCGGATTGATGCCTGTGCTGGGAAAAAAGGCAATTGGCGATCGCTTGACAATGCCGGTAAAACTCACAGTCTATACTGATTGGGTGAAGGCTTTGGGGCAGGAGTTGGAGAAAGCGCTGCGGGTTCAGGAAGAGATTGAGTTGGCAACTCCTCTTGATTCCATTGAAGCCATTACAACTCAGTTACAAGCTAATGCCCAAAGGCACTTACTAACGGTGTTGGTCTTTGATCAATTTGAGGAATTCTTCTTTATCTGCCCACACCTATACCAACGTAATCAACTATATCAGTTTCTACTCGCCTGTGTTAAGGGCAAAGAGATACCTTTTGTCAAAGTTATACTGGCTCTGCGGGAGGACTATCTACATTATCTGTTAGAGTTTGAGCGGTTTGCCGAGAGTGAAGGTTTAGAGAACGACCTGCTCAGGAAAGACCAACGTTACTATTTAGGCAACTTTATACCAGAAACTGCAAGAACCGTAATTACTGAACTGACTGAGCGTAGTCAATTTCGGCTGGAGGACAAGTTAATTACAGCCCTAGTCAAGGATTTAGCCACGGAATTAAAGCAAGTGCGTCCTATTGAATTGCAGATAGTGGGAGCACAGTTACAAACAGAAAAAATCACCACCCTCAGCCAATATCAGCAGTTAGGTTCCAATCCCAAAGCAACTTTAGCTCAACGCTGGTTAGATATGGTAGTAGCAGATTGTGGAGAGGAAAATATACCAGCAGCATGGCAAATCCTAGCCTCCCTCACGGATGAGAAAGGCAGACGCACCCTCCGCACTCAAGCTGAACTAGAATCCAACTTAAATCTTGCACCCATCTCAACAAATCCCAAAACCCGCCCAGAGTTCAAACTCTGGGCTAATAGCTCAAGTCCACTAAAGTGGACTAGAATCTTTACCCAGTCCACTTTAATAGAAGAAAACCAACTCCCCCCATACCCCCATCTCCCCATCTCCCCATCTCCTCCTTTCCCTATCCTCATCGGTTCCGGTTTAGTCATCCATTGGCGACAGGAGCCGGAAGACCGTTATCAGTTAGTACACGATTATTTAGTAGAACCAATTCGTCAGAAATTTAATGCTGATTTTCGCAAAGAGTTAGAAGAGGCGAAGGCAGCAAAGAAAAAAGCAGAGGAAGAGAAGGCAAAAACGATACGGGTGTTGAAGCGGTCATTAATGGGGACAGTGGCAGCAGTAGTTCTTTTAACGATCTCAACAACGGCAGCAATTATCTTTGGTCAGAATGCCCAAGAAGAGAAACGGCGAGCGGAAAAGTCGGAGGAAGCATTAAAAATTGCTTTAAGGGATGCAAATAAACAGACCAGGAATGCTGAGGTTTTTGCCCAGAGTCTCGCCGCTAGAAATCGGTTTAATTCCGGTTTTGAAATTGAAGCCCTCATGACTGCTTTGCAGGCTGAGGGTCAAGCCAGAGCCTTAGCCCAGAAAAATTGGCTAGAACCTAGCAATAAAATCAGGTCACTCACAGCTCTACGCCAAGTAGTTTACAACATCAGAACACGTAACAGCATAAAAGCCCATATGGGTTGGGTTGGAAGCGTTAGTTTCAGCCCAAACAGCAAGACCATTGCTTCGGCAGGAGAGGACGGAACAGTGCGACTGTGGCAAGCTGACGGCACTCCCTTAGCTACCTTTACTGGTCATAGTTTTGGGGTTAGAAGTGTCAGTTTCAGCCCAGACGGTAAGACGATTGCTTCGGCAGGAGAGGACGGAACAGTGCGACTGTGGCAAGCTGACGGCACTCCCTTAGCTACCCTCACTGGTCATAGTAGTGAGGTTTACAGCGTCAGTTTCAGCCCAGATGGCAAGACCATTGCTTCGGCAGGTTTTGACAGTACAGTGCGGCTGTGGCAAGCCGATGGCACTCCCTTAGCTACCCTCACTGGTCATAGTTTTGGGGTTAGAAGTGTCAGTTTCAGCCCAGACGGCAAGACGATTGCTTCGGCAGGAGAGGACGGAACAGTGCGACTGTGGCAAGCTGACGGCACTCCCTTAGCTACCCTCACTGGTCATAGCATTGCGGTTTACAACGTCAGTTTTAGCCCAGATGGCAAGACCATTGCTTCGGCAGGAGAAAACGGAACAGTACGACTGTGGCAAGCCGACGGCACTCCCTTAGCTACCTTTTATTATAGAGGTTGGGTTGGAAGCATCAGTTTCAGCCCAGACAGCAAGACAATTGCTTCGGCAGGAGAGGACAGAACAGTGCGGCTGTGGCAAACCGACGGCACTCCCTTAGCTAACCTCACTGGTTATAGCGGTCTGGTTTACAGCATCAGTTTCAGCCCAGATGGCAAGACAATTGCTTCGGCAGATTCTGATGGAACAGTGCAACTGTGGCAAACAAACAGCATTCCCTTAGCTACCCTTGATTATAGAGGTCTGGTTTACAGCATCAGTTTCAGCCCAGACGGCAGGACAATTGCCTCGGCAGGAGAGGACAGAACAGTGCGACTGTGGCAAGCTGACGGCACTCCCTTAGCTACCCTCACTGGTCATAGTTTTGGGGTTAGAAGTGTTACTTTCAGCTCAGACGGCAAGACAATTGCCTCGGCAGGAGAGGACGGGACAGTACGACTGTGGCAAGCTGACGGCACTCCCTTAGCTACCCTCACTGGTCATAGTTTTGGGGTTAGAAGTGTTAGTTTCAGCCCAGACAGCAAGACAATTGCCTCGGCAGAAGAGGACGGGACAGTGCGATTGTGGCAAGCTGATGGCACTGAGTTAGCTACCCTCAAAGGTCATAGCAGTGCGGTTTACAGCGTCAGTTTCAGCCCAGACGGCCAGACCATTGCTTCGGCAAATTCTGACGGAACAGTGCAACTGTGGCAAGCTGATGGCACTGAGTTAGCTACCCTCAAAGGTCATAGCAGTGAGGTTTACAGCGTCAGTTTCAGCCCAGACAGCAAGACAATTGCCTCGGCAGGAGAGGACAGACAAGTGCGATTGTGGCAAGCTGATGGCACTGAGTTAGCTACCCTCAAAGGTCATAGCAACGGGATTTACAGTATTAGTTTCAGCCCAGACGGCAGTACCCTGGCTTCGGCAGATTCTGAAGGAATAGTGCGACTGTGGCAAACAAACGGCACTCCCTTAGCTACCCTCACTGGTCATAGTGGTCCAATTTACAGCATTAGTTTTAGTTCAGAAGGCAATACCCTGGCTTCGGCAGGAGTAGACGGAGTGAAATTGTGGAATTTAGATTCAGATGATTTAATTGAGCGGGGTTGCCGATGGCTGAAAGATTATCTGGTTAACAATCCCCAATCTTTAAAAGATGCTTTAGAAAACCTCAAGGTATGTCAACCTGATAAGCTACAACCCTTAGCCGCCTCAGTTTTAGTCAGACAAGGGGAAAATTTGGTTAAGGCAGTTAAATTTGATGAGGCAGTTGACAAGTTCGACCAAGCGATAGCATGGAATCCTAATTTACAATTCAATGCCAAGAAAAAAGCAGCCCCAGCTTTAGTGCTAGAAGGTCAGCGTTTGGCAAGAAATGGCCAAATAACAGAGGCAGTTACTGAGTTTAATCAAGCTTTAGCCTTAGACTCTAGTTTAGACCTCAATCAAGATACAGAAGAACTAGACCAAGAGCCAGAAATCGTCGCCAGAAAATTGGCAGCACCTGTTAAAGTTAGGGAAGGACAAGATTTTGCAAGAGAAGGGAAAATACAGGAAGCGATCGCTGTTTTCCGAGAAGCACAACAGTTAGATGCCGAAGTTGACCTCAATCAAAATACAGAAGAACTAGACCAAAACCCAGAAACCGTTGCCAGAAAATTGGCAGCACCTGCTAAAGTCAGGGAAGGACAGGATTTAGCAAGAGAAGGGAAAATAAAAGAAGCGATCGCTACCTACAAAGAAGCTCAAAAACTTGATCTCAACCTAAAAATTTCTGCTGACGATTGGAACTCTCTCTGTTGGAATGGTAGCTTACATGGACATGTTGCCGATGTTATGTTTGCCTGTGAAAAAGCAGTGGAATTGGAGCCTGACAATGGAAATGTTCGAGATAGTCGCGGTTTAGCTAGGGCACTAACTGGTAATAGAGAAGGAGCAATTGAAGATTTTCAGGCATTTATCGACTGGTCCGACAGTAGTAAAGAGGAAAAATCCCAACGGCAAGACTGGATAGATAACCTCCGCGCTGGCAAGAACCCCTTTACGCCGGAGGTGCTTGAGGAGTTGCTTGAGTCTTAGGTGGAATGGCTGGTTAGAATTTAGAATTGGGAATAAAATTCTGTTGATTGTAAATACCGTAATATGTAGGGGCGAAGCATTTGGGCGATAATTTATGCACCATTACCCAAGGTATACCAATCCAAATGCTTCGCCCAGCCCCTTGCGGCTGAGGGTGTAGAGTGCTGCCACTGGCAAGATGCCAGTTCCACAATCAGTCCTATTCTAGCTACTACCTAAAGTAATGAAGCTTGAGAGAATAGTCTATATGCGCACATCTACTCCATTATTAATAATGTTAGCAAAGAACAGTCACGATTGCAATACCCTATTCCCTGCTCCCTGGTTTCTTGCAAGCGATCGCACTTAAGCATAAGCGATCGCGCTTCAGGTAAAGTGTATAACTATACTAATCCCCAACTAGGAAACAGCCATGCTTCAAAGCTATGAAGCCATTATCGAAAATGGTCAACTGCGATGGTTAACAGACCAACCACAAATATCCAAAGCTCGTGTAATTGTAACCATTCTTTCAGATACTCAACCACCAGTATCACATCGAACCCCTTCTCCTGCGATCGCAGGTAAAGGTAAAACTCTAGGAGATTTAGTCAGTTCCTTGTTTGAGGAACAGGATTGGGAATGTCTCAAGTAATCCTCCTTGATACCCACATTTGGATTTGGTTTATTACTCAAGAGTTCGAGCGATTTCCTGCCCACTGGCGAGGCATTATTGAAACTTCTGAGGTAGTCGGTATTTCACCTGTATCTTGCTATGAAGTTGCTTTAGCACAACAACGGGGACGGCTACAACTACCCTGTACGACTAAACGCTGGCTTCAAGAGGCTTTAGAACCATCTGGTATTACTTTGTTTCCGATAACTGCACAAATTGCTGACCAAGCGGTAAACTTATCTCCAGTCCATAAAGACCCCTTTGACCGTTTGATTATCGCTACAGCACTTGTTTATCAGGCTAAACTAGCCAGTATAGATGGCTTATTTTCTCAGTATTCTGAACTCGATACCTATCTGATGAAGTAGAAGGTAGGAGCTTTGTAGGACAGGCAAGATGCCTGTCCGAAATACATGGAATTATTGGAGTGTGATCGCAGAAATGGATGTAGGGGCTTCCGCATTTGGGCAACAATTTTTCGCACCATTACCCAAGGTATACCAATCCAAATGCTACGCCCAGCCCCTTGCGGCTGAGGGTGTAGAGTGCTGCCACTGGCAAGATGCCAGTTCCACAATCAGTCCTATTCTAGCTACTACCTAAAGTGATGAAGCTTGAGAGGATAGTCTATATGCGCACACCTATTCCATTATTAATAATGTTAGCAAAGAACAGTCACGATTGCAATACCCTGTTCCCTGTTCCCTGGTTTCTTGCAAGCGATCGCTTGTCCGATAATGATGATAAAAAGCACAAGTTGGAGCCGGGGCGGGTTTAGTTAAATTATCGTTGAATAGCCTGCGTTTTGAGCGAACCCGCCCCTACACATTTACCTTCTTATCTCTCGTTACCTACTTGGAGGTTGTCAAGATGTTATCCAATGATGTCACCCAAAAATCCCTGATTCAGAGAATTGAGCAAGTAGTTGCTATTTTAATGGAAGAACGCTCATTATTTAAAGAGGATCTTGATTATGCAGAAACAGTTGACCATTTAGCCCACGTGTTTCTGCAAAATGTACCTCTTGAAGAACTGCACACAATATCAGACAGCGATTTAAAAGAGCGTTGCCGGGGGATAATGTCAATAAATTTATTGTCAACAATTGGTGGGAGTTTTACTCCTGAACAAATGGCAATTTTCGATGATGCCATTAAGCGTAAATAAAAGTGTTAACATTGAAGAAGAGCTGAAGGCGATCGAAGCGTCAGCCTTATCCATCGTTACCTACTCGGAGTTTATCAAGATGTTATCCAATGATGTCACCCAAAAATCCCTGATTCAGAGAATTGAGCAAGTAGTTGCTATTTTAATGGAAGAACGCCCATTATTTAAAGAGGATCTTGATTATGTAGAAATGGTCAACCATTTAGCAAAACTATTTCAA
>JAAHGR010000421.1 GCA_010672425.1 Symploca sp. SIO2E6 | reverse complement strand
GGAGAAAAGCAAAAAGCTTTGGAATTATTCAACCAAGCTTTGCCTCTATATCGGGCAGTGGGGGATCGAGGAGGGGAAGCCACTACTCTCAATAATCTTGGCTCTGTCTACGGCTCATTAGGAGAAAAGCAGAAAGCTTTGGAATTCTACAACCAAGCTTTGCCTCTATTACGGTTGGTGGAGGATCGAGGAGGGGAAGCTACTACTCTCACTAATATTGGCTTAGTCTACTCTGATTTAGGAGAAAAGCAGAAAGCCTTGCAATTCTACAACCAAGCTTTGCCTCTATTACGGTTGGTGGGGGATCGAAGACAGGAAGCCATTACTCTCTCTAATATTGGCTTTATTTACGACTCATTAGGAGAGAAGCAGAAAGCCTTGGAATTCTACAACCAAGCTTTGCCCCTAACGCGAGCAGTAGGGGATCGAAGACAGGAAGCCACTACTCTCAATAATCTTGGCTCTGTCTACGGCTCATTAGGAGAAAAGCAGACAGCCTTGGAATTCTACAACCAAGCTTTGCCCCTAACACGGGCGGTGGGTGATCAAAGTGGGGAAGCTGCTACTCTCTATAACATCGCCTTCTTACAACGCAGCCAAGGCAACCTGAAATCAGCCTTAAACCCGATGGATAGCTCCATCACCATTATTGAAGACCTCCGCACCAAAATTGGCTCCCAAGAACTCCGCGCTTCCTACTTTGCCACTGTTCAAGACTACTACGAATTCTACATCGACCTACTGATGCAACTGCATCAACAAGCCCCCAATCAAGGATACGATGCCACCGCCCTCCACGCTAGTGAACGCTCCCGCGCTCGAAGTCTGTTGGAACTTCTCACTGAAGCTAATGCCAATATCCGCCAGGGTGTAGAACCTCAACTGCTTGCACAGGAACAAACCTTACAGCAACAACTTGATGCTATTGAAAAACGCCGGGTTGAGTTATTCAGTGGCAACTACACTCAACAACAAGCAACGGCAATTGAGCAAGAAAGGGAACAGCTGCTATCCCAATACCAGGAAATCCAAACCAAAATCCGCACTACCAGTCCTCGTTATGCCGCTTTGACTCAACCTGAACCTCTAACTCTCGCAGAAATTCAGCAGCAGGTTTTGGATGAAGATACCCTACTATTACAGTATTCCTTAGGCTCAGAACGTAGTTATCTCTGGGCAGTTAGTAAAACCAGCATCAATAGTTATGAACTACCCCCAACAGCAGAAATCGAAACCGTTGCCAAGCAGTTTTATCAATTACTCAAAACCCCAGGCTTTCAGTTAGAAGATACCAGGGGCACTATTGGGGTAGAAAATGTCAAAGCAAACAAAAGTGTCAGCCAACTCAGCCAAATACTCCTAGCACCAGTAGCCGAGCAATTGGGTAACAAACGACTACTGATTGTTAGTGATGGAGCTCTACAGTACATACCCTTCTCGGCTCTACCTTTACCAGGAACCTCTGGTGAGAATATAGTACCTCTGTTAGCCAATAACGAAATAGTAAACTTACCCTCTGCCACTACCTTAGGGATTATTCGACAGGAACAAACAACCAGGAAAACTGCACCCAAAGCGACCATTGCTATTCTTGCAGATCCGGTTTTTAGCTCCGATGATGAACGAATAACTAACAACAAACAACAGCTTACCCGTAGCCTACCACAACAACTACTTGATCGCTCTGCTAGAGAAACCGATATCGGCGTTTGGCAAAGACTACCAGGAACCCGCAATGAAGCGGAAGCGATTATGGCACTAGTACCAGATTCAGAACGAGTGCATGGGTTTGACTTTGCTGCTAATCGGGAAATGATCACTAATCCAGAGCTAAGTAACTATCGCATCATCCACCTTGCCACCCACGGCTTACTCAACAGCACCAATCCTGAATTATCAGGAGTCGTACTTTCCCTATTTGATGAACAAGGTAACTCCCAGAATGGCTTCCTACGCCTCCATGATGTCTTCAACCTCAACCTGCCAGCTGAACTAGTAGTGCTGAGTGCCTGTCAAACCGGATTAGGACAGGAAGTCAAAGGAGAAGGGCTAGTGGGGTTGACAAGAGGCTTCATGTATGGTGGTTCGCCACGGGTATTAGTCAGTCTGTGGAATGTCAGTGATGAAGCTACCGCAGAGTTGATGAGTCGATTCTACCGTAAGATGTTGCAAGAGGGTTGGTCAGCAACCGCCGCTTTAAGAGCAGCACAGTTGGAAATGCAACAAGAAACCCAGTGGAATGCTCCCTATTATTGGGCAGCTTTTACCCTTCAAGGAGAGTGGAAGTAAGGAGCAATTTGTCAAGGGGCAGGGGAGCAGGGGAGCTGAGGAAGAAGAATACAATTTTTCTGACCCCTTGGGGTATTTCCATATATAGGGTTTTTTAGCACTCAAACGCCATATATGGTATTTGACAAAATGCACAACCATTTAACTTGTCACCAATGCCTAATATCAAGGAAAGGATAAACAGTTATAATTCCCTTATACCTTGCAACCTTCCTTCTTACCTTCTGCCCTGGAGCCTTATTGCCACCAAAGTGTAAATGATCAACCGAACATGATATAACACCTAACACCTACTGAGCCTTAAACCACCTTTGGGCAAACTCAATCATCGTTACCTGGTTAATGCGTACCTCCAGTCTTTCCAAAGCCTTATCTTGGTGTTCCTTCCCCTCATAATGCTGACAAACATTAATGAGTTCCATCGGCTCCTTTTCCATATCGAAAAGCAGTTGTAGTCGCCACATCATCGTAAACGTTTTGAGGGTGGACTGGGAAATTTGATTTTGTAGCCATAGCAGTGCTTCATCTTGGTGAGACGAGCCATCATAAGACTGGCAAGCTTCAACTAAATTAAGACTGTTGCTCTCATCTCCTGGATTTACTACTCTCTGCTGGTTAACAGAATTGGGTGTTGTTTGTACCACAATATCCTCAAGTAGACTGTTCTGGAGTACCTGATTGAGAGCCAGTTGATAGCTACTGATATCACTCTTAGATACTAAGAGTTCATCTGCTATTTTACTAGCCTCCCTCGCACCTATTCTGTAGCCAACAAGTAAGTGAATCTGACTCAGGCAGATGTAGGCAAGAGAACTTTTAGGCTCTAGCTTCAGAGCCAGTTCAACATCCTGATAAGCCTCATTAGATTCTCCAATTTTGGCCTTACTAACTCCCCGTAAACTATAGGCATCAGCCAAATGATCATTAATCGCGATTGCTTGGTTAAAATTCTCAATTGCTTGGCGGTGATTTCCTTGCTGAGCATAGCTTGCTCCGCGAATGAGATAAGCTTGGGCTAATTGGGATTTCTTCTGGATTGCTTGGGTAGCTTTCTGAATCGCCTCTTCGTACTCTGTCTGAGCAAAATGAGCATAACTCTGGCCATTATAGGCAGCGGAAGAATGAGGATTAAACTTTAGTGCTTGGTTAAAATAGGCAATAGCTTCTGGGTAAGCTTGTGCCTGAAGCTTGATTTCTCCTTGTTCAACATAGAGACTAGGGGCTAATTTAGTGAAGGTGTTGATGGGAATACCTAGGTTAACCCCCCAAGGCTTAGGATCAGTTTCTTGGGTAGGTAAATCAGTACGTCCATGAATACCAATGACCTCACCATTTTCATTGAGGACAGGTCCCCCACTCATCCCTTGACGAGTAGGGGTAGTATAGATTAGCTCATAACCATCTTGGAGGGGTTGACGAGCCGAAATTTGTCCTGAGTGGAACAGACGAATTGGCGCTTCCTCTTGTAGAGCTTGACCAGGTTTTGGCCACCCAGAAATATAAGCTGGAGAGCCGACAATTACTGTTCTAGAATTGCCCAAGGCAGCAACTTGGTAATTGGTTGAGCTCTCAAATGGTAAGATCGCTAAATCAATTCCCGGCAGTTTAATAATATTGCTGTAATTAACTTCATAGATAGTAGTATCAGGGGTCATAATCTGGTATTGACCCTCAGCTTGTACTACATGTTGGCTAGTCAGGACAAGATAAAGATCTCCTTCCTGGGCAATAATCACTCCTGAAGCAACCTGTTTGTCCTCCTGGGCAATCAATACAGTAATCTTTTGGGCAATAGCGTTGACCTCCGAAGCACTCAAAGCTAGAGTAAGTTGAGGTTGCACTAGTACGATTGCTGCCGTACTGAGTAAAGCCGTTGAAAGTTCGTAGTAAAATTTCATCAACAAGGTGGTAGGTAGTAGGTATTAGGTATTAGGTGTTAATTTTTTATGTAAAGTGGTATACTTTCTTCTAGTATTCCGCCCTGGAGCCTGCTTAGCACCTTAATTATACAAGAATGGCAAAAAAGCTAAAATTCCCTCACCTAGTTGGTTCTAAATGGACAGCACAACAGCAAACCTGGGGTTGGCGACATTTCCAGGTGATTAATCGCCAAAACCAAGGTAAGTGGGTATTTGCAGAAATGGTTGCTTCCTGTGACCCCCAGGTCCGTTTTTGGCTGAATGCTCAACAGCTCAAAGATCGTGCCTTGTGGCAACCTGGTTGGCTGTCTCTAGCAGAAATTGCAGCACAGTCTAACTAGGTGTTAGGTTTTTCTGACTTGTAAGTGGGGAATTGGGAATTGGGAATTGGGAATTGGGAATTGGCTCTTTCATCCCCTGGTGGTGAAATCCCTCACCGTTTGCTTATTTGAAAACTAGTTAGAGACATTGTCTACGAGGGAATGGTAATTCCAGATTCCGGCCAATTAACTTGACAAATTTTACAATTTTAGATAATTCGAGGTCAAATATTTTTTTGCAATGCGTTGCAAGGCAGTGTACTCTATCCGCCCTAGTGATAACCTTGCGGATTATCGAAAATTTCCTCACATAGAATACTTGGGTGGAAAGTCATTGGGGCGTATGCAATACGCCCCTACTGTCGGTGCGATGGCACCATATCGAAATAATGCCCAAAAAATCCCATGTATTCGTAGGGGCGGGTAATGAGATATCTTAACGCCTTCAACAATAACCTCTCAATCAAAACCCGCCCTAGTGATACCAAATCCGCTTTTAAAAGTACAATATTACAATTTGCCCAAGCCTTTGACATAAGCGGATTTGGTCGATGTAGGTAATCAGTCTATGTAAACCGGATTTGGTATGATAACCTTGCGGATTATCGAAAAATTCCCTCACATAGAATACTTGGGTGGAAAGTCATTGGGGCGTATGCAATACGCCCCTACTGTCGGTGCGATGGCACCATATCGAAATAATCCTCAAAATTAATAACTCACCATTCACCGATTTTGTTTCTAAGGTTAGAAAAATTCTCACCGTTCGCTTATTTGAAAACTAGTTAGAGAAATTGTCTACGAGGGATAAGTCTCCTCTGATATATGTCGTTTTAAAAACGACCATAACGAGCCTTCAACTGTGAGGTCGAATATTCTTGATTGTACAACCATGTCCACATCTGATCTCCTAAGGAAAAATGCCACCACTCCTTTAAATGACGACGGAAACCTGCTGAGCACATGACATCCCGCAACAACTGTCGATGACTATGATAGGGTTTGTCTGCCTCAGAGGCATAGTGATCCGGATAGGAACGAGGTGATATTTCATCAATGGGAGAACCCATATCTACAGGAGTACCAGTAGCATCCACTAAAGTCACATCCACCGCTGCACCGGTACTATGGGCGGGTGGTGTCATCGGGTTGTAGTCAGGCTGTGCCCAAAATTGATATACTTGCTGCCAAATTTCTTGCTGTTGCTCCTCCGAGAGTGTTTCTGGTTGAAGGTGCTGTGCCTGAACTATTTCCGTAAAGGTATAGTCAACCATAAATTGTTGCACAGATATCGGTCGATAGGCATCAAAAATCTGGATATGCCAATGGGGATGTTGCTGCTGCAGTTGGCTTTGAGCTTCAATTAGAGCCTTTACCACAGTTTCCCGCAGCAAGTAGGGAGAAGTATCTCCGTAAGGTGCTCCCAATTTTTCGTAGGGATGAGGTGATTCTACAGCAAACTGTTCTAAAGGAATGGGAACTAGGGGTTCTCCACATTCTTGGATCGGAATATGGTGATAGGGTTTCATCTTGAAATCTAATTGAATAACCTTTGTATCTTATGTCAGCCTTTCAGCATCTGGGTTGGGATTGTCCTACCAACTGCCCAGAACCCCCAGAACCCGGACTTCCGAAACCCCCAGAAGCCCGACTTCTTTAAGGATACCGCTGGCGAATGGGGGGTATGACCCCTCATCACCAATGCCGTACACAGCCTTGAAGATACTTTTGAATAGAGTAATCAAAATCTTCAAGGTATGACACTGCATCCACAAGAATATTGGGAAGTTCCCCAAGAAACGGCAGAAATCGCCCATGCATCCTTTCCGAAAGGGAATGTTTATCTGAAAATGTATGATGAATTAGGGGCAATCTATCAAGATAGCGATTTTAAGGAGTTATTCCCAGCTAAGTGTGGAAAATCAGCTCTATCACCAGCTAAACTAGCCTTAATTACCATCATGCAATTTGCCGAGGGATTAAGTGATATCAAATCCGGTAGAATAGTTACACTTTGGTGACAATAAGGCAGAAGGCAGAAGGCAGACGGCAGAAGGGAAGGAAGAAGGTTGCAAGGTAGAAGGATACGATAAGTATTTAGCCGGATTTGATATGATACTCAAGCAGCAGATGCAGTGCGCAGTAGAATTGATTGGAAATACTTACTTGGTCTAGAGATAAGAAATTCAGGATTTGACTCGAGTGTGTTGAGTGAGTTTCGTAGTAGATTATGTGAGATTGGTTCAGCAGATAAGCTATTAGATTTAATGCTGTTACGCTTCTCCTTGGCCACGATTAGTGAGCGCATTTCTGAATTAGCGATCACACTCTTGGGAAACCCCAGGAGTGTTTAAACTCCAGACTACAACTGGGAAAGATTGGGCGGCGCAGCGGAGGTTGAAGCGCTCCCCCTACGGTGTCTCGCCACCTTGTACGGGACTCTTGCTGGGGAGTGCTTCAACCCGCCCAATAAGCGCGAAGCGGTTCCCAGTGGCGATCACACGAATGGATTAGCGATCA
>JAAHGR010000420.1 GCA_010672425.1 Symploca sp. SIO2E6 | reverse complement strand
TTGGGTCGAGGCAACGAGACCCAACATGGAAGGAAACTGTGTTGGGTCTCGCTCTCGCTCTACCCAACCTACCGATTCTACTAAGTTTATTGTCGGAAATGACTACAAGGTTGAGAGTGTTGATAGTGACACAACTAAAAATGTAGGTTGGGTCGAGGCAACGAGACCCAACATGGAAGGAAACTGTGTTGGGTCTCGCTCTCGCTCTACCCAACCTACCGATTCTACTAAGTTTATTGTCGGAAATGACTACAAGGTTGAGAGTGTTGATAGTAGAGTTCGACCTGAAGCTGAGAGGGATTTGCTGGAGACAGTCAAACAAAAGGTTGAGATCCGATTAGGAAACCAGTTACACCATCAAGTCAAGCTTAATTTAACCCAGGAGACACAGCCACAACAAGTACGTCCTTGGAATATGGAGGCAAAATTAGCGATCGCAAAACCGAGTCAGCTATTGCCACCAGACACTACCATCGGAGAGGTATTTGATCAGTGTTCCGGCAGTTTACTAATTTTAGGGGAGCCAGGGGCAGGAAAAACCACAAGCTTGCTGGATTTGGCGTTAGAGTTAGTAGCAAAAGCAGAAGCTAATCCACGGCAGCGTATCCCTGTTGTAGTGGATCTTTCCGATTGGCAACCGACTCAGAAACCGGGTTTCTTCGGAAAAAAGACCGATACTTCCTCGTTATCCTCACCAGAAACATCGATCCCCAATTGGTTGAAGAGCAAGGTGCGAGACACCTATGGGTTTCCACTACAGCAAATTCAGCAATGGCTGGAGGAGAAACGGTTAGTACCTTTGCTCGATGGACTTGATGAGGTGTCGCCGGAGTATCAGCAGAAATGTGTACAAGCGATTAACTTGTGGTTGAAGTCTGAGTTACAACCAAGACAAATAGCAGTCTGTTGTCGGCGGGAACCCTACGAGTCTTATTCGGAAAAGCTACAACTAGAAGGAGCAGTTTATCTTCAGGATTTGACGGATGAACAAATCCAGAGATTTTTGGTAGAAGTGAATAGAAGTGAGTTGGCAGAGGATTTGCTCGCAGATAAGAATTTGCTGGCATTGATTCGCAGACCTTTATTATTGTCGATGGCGATAATTGCTTATAAGGAGCTAAAGTTAATCGAGTGGCAGCAGGCAACCTCAACAGGAGATAAGCTAAATTTTCTCTTAGACGCCTATATTCGGCAGATGCTGACCCAGGATACTCCAAGTCGTGCCTACAGGAATCACAAGCGTCCTAGTTACAAACAGAGTCGTAAGTGGCTAGAGATTTTGGCCTTAGAGCTTTTGCAAAACTCAGAAACTGATTTTTTGGTTAAGGGAAGTATTAACACAAGATGGCTGTCAACTTCCCTTCAGAAGCGTCTATTTACCGTTCTTGCTATAGCTGTTTGGGGAATTGTTTTTGACATAGGTTTTTGGGCATTAGGTTTTCTTATAGTAAGTTCAGGATCATATTTTGTTAACATGCTAGGATTTGTCCTATCCATAACTTTGATATCGTGGGTTGAGTCGGAATGGCAAAACATCTACATCAATCGCCTTCTATTGCGTTTATGTTTGTTGGGCACGAAGTCAATTACCTGGAACTATACTCGCTTTCTCAACTATGCAACAGAGCGACTATTACTCCAACGCACTGGTAGTAGTTATCGTTTTCTACACGATTTATTGAGGCAGTATCTTGCTCAAAGTAGAATCGATAGGGACTCACACCGAATTAGCCCTCAAGTTTTCTTCCGTTGTGGTGAAAGCTATGCTTCAATGGAGCAATATGATAATGCACTACAACAATTCAACCGTGCAATCGAACTTGAGCCAAAATATGTTGAGGCGCTTAGAGAGCGTGCAAAAATCTATAAGGAAATGAAACGCTATGAAGAAGCGCTGCAAGACCTAAAACGTACTATTGAACTTGAACCAACAAATTATTTGGTTTTTGGAGAGCGTGCCAAGCTCTACAAGGAGATGAAACGCGATGAAGATGCACTGCAAGACTTAAAACGTGCTCTTGAACTTGAACCAACAAATTATTGGACGCTCATTGAGCGTGCCGAGATCTACAAGCAGATGAAACGCTATGAAGAAGCACTGCAAGACATCAACCGTGTTATTGAACGTAATCCAAAAGATTATTGGACGCTCATTGAGCGTGCCGAGATCTACAAGAAGATGGAACGCTATGAAGAAGCACTACCAGACATAAAACGTGCTCTTGAACTTGAGCCAAAAGATTATTGGGTGCTCACAGATCTTGTCGAGCTCTACAAGGAGATGGAACGCTATGAAGATGCACTGCAAGACTTAAAATATGCTCTTGAACTTAATCCAAAAAATTATCGGGCGCTCATAGAGCGTGCCAAGCTCTACAAAGAGATGAAATGCTATGCAGAAGCACTGCAAGACTTAAAACATGCTCTTGAACTTGAGCCAAAATATTCTTGGGCTTATAGAGACCGTGCCAAGCTCTACAAGGAGATGGAACGCTATGAAGATGCACTGCAAGACTTAAAACATGCTCTTGAACTTGAGCCAAAATATTCTTGGGCTTATAGAGACCGTGCCGAGCTCTATAAGGAGATGAAATGCTATGAAGAAGCGCTGCAAGACTTAAAACATGCTCTTGAACTTGAGCCAAAATATTCTTGGGTGATTAGAGAGCTTGTCGAGCTCTACAAGGAGATAGAACGCTATGAAGATGCACTGCTATATCTAAACCGTGCTTTTGAACGTGAGCCAAAAAATTATTGGGTGCTCATAGAGCGTGCTGAGCTCTACAAAGAGATGGAACGCTATGAAGATGCACTGCAAGACTTCAGTCATGCTTTTGAACTTAACCCTAAATTCGATTGGGCGATCGCACAACGTGGCAAGATCTACATATTGATGGAACACTATGAACAAGCACTACAAGACTTCAACCGTGCTATTGAACTTAATCCCAAAGACTATTATTTATACCTTCGTAGTTTAACTTACCTCATCCTCCAAAAGACAGATTCCGCCAAAGCTGACTTAAATAACGCAATTAAAATCGCCCAAAATCAACATTCCCAAAAGCCTGATGATTGCCGAAATACATTTAATTTAGCCCTCTATTACCTGGTTTCAGGTAACCTGTCAACAGCTCAAGATTTATATCAAGCTACCCTCCAGCATGGTGCTCCCCAATTCCAGATCCGATATGCTATTCAAGATTTGAAAGATATGTTGCGAGTGCTTCCTGATGAAACTCGCTTCCAGGAGATTAGAAACCGTGGTTTGTCGATAAGCGCATACCTTTACCGGTATAAAAGATAATAACAAACAATTGAAGTAGGGGCGTATTGCATACGCCCGAATTCTGCATACGCCCGAATTCTGCATACGGAAATTTTCTGGTTACCGCAAGGTTATCGTCAGGGCGGGTTTTGTACCATCGTTATCGTGAAATGCGTTAAGATATTCCTAAACCCGCCCCTACAAATGTGCGGAAATTTTCTGGTTACCGCAAGGTTATCGAAAGGGCGGGTTTTGTACCATCGTTATCGTGGAATGCGTTTAGATATTCCTAAACCCGCCCCTACAAATGTGCGGAACCTTACGTAATCCGCAAGGTTATCGCTAGGGCGGGTTTTGTACCATCGTTATCGTGGAATGCGTTAAGATATTCCTAAACCCGCCCCTACCAATGTACGGAATTTTACGTAATCCACAAGGTTATCGCTAGGGCGGGTTTTGTACCATCGTTATCGTGGAATGCGTTAAAATTTTCCTAAACCCGCCCCTACAAATATACGGAAATTTTCTGGTTACCGCAAGGTTATCGAAAGGGCGGGTTTTGTACAATTGTTATCGTGGAATGCGTTTAGATATTCCTAAACCCGCCCCTACAAATATACGGAACTTTCCGTAATCCGCAAGGTTATCGCTAGGGCGGGTTTTGTACCATCGTTATCGTGGAATGCGTTAAAATTTTCCTAAACCCGCCCCTACAAATATACGGAAATTTTCTGGTTACCGCAAGGTTATCGCCAGGGCGGGTTTTGTACCATCGTTATCGTGGAATAGGTTAAGATATTCCTAAACCCGCCCCTACAAATTTACGGAAATTTTCTGGTTACCGCAAGGTTATCGAAAGGGCGGGTTTTGTATAATCGTTATCGTGGAATAGGTTAAGATATTCCTAAACCCGCCCCTACAAATTTACGGAAATTTTCTGGTTACTGCAAGGTTATCGAAAGGGCGGGTTTTGTACCATCGTTATCGTGGAATGCATTAAGATATCCCATTACCCGCCCCTACAAATGTGCGGAAATTTTCTGGTTACCGCAAGGTTATCGCTAGGGCGGGTTTTGTACCATCGTTATCGTGGAATGCATTAAGATATCCCATTACCCGCCCCTACAAATGTGCGGAAATTTTCTGGTTACCGCAAGGTTATCGCTAGGGCGAGTTTTGTACCATCGTTATCGTGGAATGCGTTTAGATATTCCTAAACCCGCCCCTACAAATGTGCGGAAATTTTCTGGTTACCGCAAGGTTATCGCTAGGGCGAGTTTTGTACCATCGTTATCGTGGAATGCGTTTAGATATTCCTAAACCCGCCCCTACAAATTTACGGAACCTTTCGGGTTACCGCAAGGTTATCGCTAGGGCGGGTTTTGTACCATCGTTATCGTGAAATGCGTTTAAATATTCCTAAACCCGCCCCTACAAATTTACGGAACCTTTCGGGTTACCGCAAGGTTATCGCTAGGGCGGGTTTTGTACCATCGTTATCGTGGAATGCGTTTAGATATTCCTAAACCCGCCCCTACAAATTTACGGAACCTTTCGGGTTACCGCAAGGTTATCGCTAGGGCGGGTTTTGTACCATCGTTATCGTGAAATGCGTTTAAATATTCCTAAACCCGCCCCTACAAATTTACGGAACCTTTCGGGTTACCGCAAGGTTATCGCTAGGGCGGGTTTTGTACCATCGTTATCGTGAAATGCGTTTAAATATTCCTAAACCCGCCCCTACAAATTTACGGAACCTTTCGGGTTACCGCAAGGTTATCGCTAGGGCGGGTTTTGTACCATCGTTATCGTGAAATGCGTTTAAATATTCCTAAACCCGCCCCTACAAATTTACGGAACCTTTCGGGTTACCGCAAGGTTATCGCTAGGGCGGGTTTTGTACCATCGTTATCGTGGAATGCATTAAGATATCCCATTACCCGCCCCTACAAATATACGGAACCTTACGTAATCCGCAAGGTTATCGAAAGGGCGGGTTTTGTACCATCGTTATCGTGGAATGCATTAAAATATCCCATTACCCGCCCCTACAAATGTGCGGAAATTTTCTGGTTACCGCAAGGTTATCGCTAGGGCGGGTTTTGTACTATCGTTATCGTGGAATGCGTTAAGATATCCCATTACCCGCCCCTACAAATTTACGGAAATTTTCTGGTTACCGCAAGGTTATCGCCAGGGCGGGTTTTGTACCATCGTTATCGTGGAATGCGTTAAGATATCCCATTACCCGCCCCTACAAATTTACGGAACTTTCCGTAATCCGCAAGGTTATCGAAAGGGCGGGTTTTGTACCATCGTTATCGTGGGATAGGTTAAGATATTCCTAAACCCGCCCCTACAAATATACGGAAATTTTCTGGTTACCGCAAGGTTATCGAAAGGGCGGGTTTTGTACCATCGTTATCGTGGAATCGGTTAAGATATCTCTAAACCCGCCCCTACAAATATACGAAATTTTCTGGTTACCGCAAGGTTATCGAAAGGGCGGGTTTTGTACAATTGTTATCGTGGAATAGGTTAGGATATCTCTAAACCTTCCCCTACAAATACAGCGCTTTGCGCTGTAATGAAGTACACTTTTCTCAAAGTCCCCCTTATTAAGGGGGATTTAGGGGGATCAACAATGTACCGCATAGCAGAGCAAACTGCTGTATACGGCATTTTACGTAATCCGCAAGGTTATCGAAAGGGCGGGTTTTGTACCATCGTTATCGTGGAATGCGTTAAAATTTTCCTAAACCCGCCCCTACAAATGTACAGAACTCTCGTAGGCTGCTCTTTCTTTCTCTGATAGATTATTTACTCGCAAGGCTTCCTTCGCTTCTACCATTCCCTTGGCAGTAAATTCCTCCTTAATCTCACTATTTCTCAGAAAATAGATCCATTCCTGTAAGGTAGTTTCCACTGCTCCTTGAAAGTTCCTCACTTTCAGCAGGTAGTATTCTGGGAAGATATCTGCTACTTTGGCTATATTAAACTTCTTTTCTTGAGCTTTGCTCAATTCCAGGACATCTCCCATATTTAACCCCATGAACTCTGAGTTGAGACGATATATATAGTCCTGACCCTTTTCTTGGTTAGAGTAAACAATATTCACCGAGTAGACTTTCTTAATTTCGCCGTACTCTTGTCCTCGTTCTAGATATTCTTTCACTAGTTGGGAGACACCATAGAGCATACTATAAAAATAATTCAATTGGGAGTTGCTTTGTACTTCGATAAGGATCAACTCAGAGTTAGCGGTTTCGGCAACAATATCAACTCGGTTGCTTTTATCTTCTTGAGTCTGTTGATTGCTTTCGCTTTCGAGCAGGGTCTTGATGGTGATATCTTGATGTAGTAACTCGCTCAAAAACCCTTCCAAGACTACATAATTAGCCTTGTTGCGCAGTAGTTTTTTGATCGCCCAATCAAAGCGGATATGTTTGGTAGGCATGGTTGGTATGAATTTAGAATTTAGAATTTAGAATTTAGAATTTAGAATTGGTGATACTGGGGGGTTCCTGGAGCGAAGCTGGTCTAAGCTCTACTGCTACTGATATTTTAGCTTTATGTGGTTTATAAGCGCACATTTTCTCTATTATTTATTATAATAGCAAAAAATTATTTCTTTGGCAACCAACTCTCAACCCTTTTTGGTAATCCGTAAGGTTATCGTCAGGGCGGGTTTTGTACAATGGTTATCGTCGAATGCATTAAGATATCCCATTACCCGCCCCTACAAATGCCCCAATGATATCCAGAAACCGGGTTTCTAGGATGATTTTGGCCA
>JAAHGR010000042.1 GCA_010672425.1 Symploca sp. SIO2E6 | reverse complement strand
AAGCCGGGGTTTTTCATGTATTGCCAAAAGCATCACTCCACAGGGGAGCTGAGGGAGAAATACAAATCCAAAGCTGATTGCCCCGCAGCACTCCCAGAAGCCCGACTTCTTTAATAAGTCGGGCTTCTCAATGGTAACTCCAAAGTAACTGATAATACATCTTCCACCATAAACTCCTAATAAATACCAAATTGCCGGCTTTAGGACAAGCAAAAAAAACATTATTACTAACCCCAATTCCTGCCTCAAAGCCCCATTATCACTGTTATTCACCAAGAAAACAGTGATGTAGTTCGCCGAAATTCTTTTTCTCCTAGTCGTTTTTTTGTGCTATAGTGTGGAAATAAGGAACCGGTATTTCTTTTTAGTCATTAGAGCCCTGGCTTATTCTATGAAGCCGGGGTTTTTCATGTATTGCCAAAAGCATCACTCCACAGGGGAGCTAAGGGAGAAATACAAATCCAAAGCTGATACCAAATCCGCTTTTAAAGGTACAATATCACAATTGGCTCAAGCCTTTGATATAGGATGATTTGGTCGATATGGGTAATCAGCCTATGTAAACCGGATTTGGTATGATTGCCCCGCAGCACTCCCAGAAGCCCGACTTATTAAAGAAGTCGGGCTTCTCAATGGTAACTCCAAAGTAACTGATAATACATCTTCCACCATAAACTCCTAATAAATACCAAATTGCCGGCTTTAGAACAAGCAAAAAAACATTATTACTAACCCCAATTCCTGCCTCAAAGCCCCATTATCACTGTTATTCACCAAGAAAACAGTGATGTAGTTGGCCGAAATTCTTTTTCTCCTAGTCGTTTCTTTGTGCTATAGTGTGGAAATAAGGAGACTTAAGTGGCATACAGTGACTTTACCTTAAAGAAAGTTAAGCAAGATTTCAATATACAGACTATTGAGCATTATTCTCTCTTTTCCGAGATTCAAGAGCTGCAAATTAGTGATTATCTCGCACTGTAAAATCAGGCTATTTCCTGTGCTTATGGTGCAGTGACTACGGGAGATGAATGGAGGTTTGTGAAGCTAAAAGACAATGTAGCTTATAAGGCATTGAGTTTGGATGAGGGCAGTTTATCTGGCCGGATTTAGTATAAGATATTTTCTGTGGTTTAACTCAAGTATGTTGAGGCAGTAATATTTTGGTGATTTTTCAAACAACAAAAGAGAATATAAGCTCCCTCAAAGAGCGTCTACAGATTAGTTATCTCAGAAGTGCTAACCTGCCTACCAATACTGTAGATGGACGAGATATCATTAGCGGCTTAACCCAAAGACCCAAGTCCCTACCACCTCAATATTTCTATGATGACCGTGGCTCCCAGTTATTTGAACAAATTTGTGAGTTACCAGAATATTATCCAACTCGGACAGAAGCCTGGATTCTACGGCAGTATGCAGGTGAAATTGCTCGGATGACAGGAGCCTGCGAACTGTTAGAACTCGGGAGTGGCAGTTCTACTAAAACTCGCCTGTTGTTAGATGCTTACCAAACCCTAGGAAATAGATTGACATACGTACCGATTGATGTTAGCGGTGGGATTTTAACCGAAAGTGCCCAGCAGTTACTACGAGATTATCCGGCATTGCACATTCAGGGGTTGGTGGGAACCTATGAACAAGCTTTTGCCCAACTCAAGCCTACTTCCTTGCCCTCTCGGATGATTTGTTTTTTGGGAAGTACAATGGGAAACTTAACGCCATTGGAGTGCGATCGCTTTTTATCACAAATTCTAGCAGCTCTGGATGTAGGGGAATATTTCTTACTGGGAGTAGATTTACAAAAACCCAAACAGTTACTCGAAGCTGCTTACAATGACGCTCAAGGAGTAACAGCCCAATTCAATCTCAATATGCTGGAGCATCTGAACCAGCGTTTTGCAGGTAACTTCAACACTCAACTATTTGAACACTGGGCTTTTTACAATGACCAGCTTAATCAGATTGAGATGCATTTGCGGTGTTTGCAAGCTCATGGTATCTACTTAGAAGCTCTTAATCTGAAAGTTGAGTTTGAAACGGGGGAAACTATAAGGACAGAAATTTCCCGCAAGTTTGATTTGGAGGTAATGCAAGAGGAACTCCAGGCAACAGGTTTTAAACCGCTTGCAGTCTGGACTGATCCGCAACAGTGGTTTGGGTTGATACTTGCTCAAAAGTCGTAGTACCCAATGACAAACGACCAAGAACAAATCACAATGAATATGCTCAAATCAATTCAACCTCCCCAACTTGACAAGTGCGATCATGATACCCTGAGCAACTATTTTGAGAATTCCTGGGAACTCGAAGAAATTCTCATGAAAAGTCTGATTGGGGAAGATACATTTTATATCAATCCTGATCCTCTAAGAAACCGTCTAATTTTCTACTTAGGTCACTCGGCTGTCTTCTACATCAATAAATTGATTCGAGTTGGTTTATTAGAGCAACGCATTAACCCTGAATATGAAATCCTGTTTGAAATCGGGGTAGATCCCACAACCCCCGAGGAACTTGAGCAAGCCATGCAAGATGTGCAGTGGCCTAAAGTGGAAGATGTGTGGCAGTATCGAGACAAAGCCAAAGCAGAAGTAGCAAAAGTTATCGACAATACCCCTCTTAATCTCCCCATTGGGCAAAATCATCCTCTTTGGGCCTTGATGATGAGCATGGAACACAATCGCATTCATTTTGAAACTTCTTCTATGCTCATTCGACAACTGCCTGTAGATAGGGTTAAATGTCCGGAATTCTGGCAATATGCAGCGACTCATGGTCAGGTTCCCAGCAATGAGATGATTCAAGTTGCAGGTGGGGTAGCTGAACTTGGTAAACCCGAAAATGCTCCTACCTACGGCTGGGATAGTGAATACGGCAGTCGAAAGGTAGAAGTAAAACCCTTTCTCGCGAGTAAATATCTGATCACCAACGGGGAATTCCTGAAATTTGTGGAAGCTAATGGCTACAATAACCGGGAATTCTGGGACGAAGAATCCTGGGATTGGAAGACAGAATACAACATCAAACACCCCAAGTTCTGGATACCAAGTAACGGTAGCTACAAGTATCGAGCCATGTTTGATGAGATAGACTTACCCCTTGACTGGCCAGTAGAAGTCAATCACGATGAAGCAATGGCTTACTGTCGCTGGCAGGGTAAGGGAATTCGTTTAATGAGTGAAGCCGAGTGGAAGGTTGCTGCTGCTAACGGTGAGGAAAATCAGGATTTCAATCTCCATGTCAAGTTTGGTTCTCCTAGTCCAGTAGGTAGTTTAGAAACTGCCCAAAATCCCTCGGAACTCTGTGATATTCGGGGAAATGTGTGGGAGTGGCTAAGTGATGATTTCCAACCTCTACCGGGATTCAAGCCGCATCACCTTTATCAAGATTATTCTGCTCCTTTCTTCGATACTCAGCATAAGATCATGCTGGGTGGTGCTTGGGCAAGTACAGGAACCTACGCCTCTGTTTCCTGTCGGAATTGGTTCCGCCGCAATTTTCATCAACATGCTGGTTTTCGGATTGCTCAAGATACCTAAAGCTTGTTGTAGAATTTTGGAATATAATTTTAGGGAAAAAGCACTAAATGGAATTACAAGAAGAATTTAAAGTCAAGGGATATTTTTTGCAGGAAAATTTTCTAGATCCACAAGAATGCGAAAATTTATTAAAATCCATAAGCGATTATCGTCAACAATTTTTTATTCCTAAAATTTATCGCGATGTCAAACCAATACCCCTAAGCTACTCTGTCATTGATGGCAAAGCGGTCAACTCTCATCTACCAGAAATCAAAAAACTATATGCAACGGTCAATGAAATCATCAATAATTTAACGAATCAACCACTCTTTCCCTTAAAAGATGTTCAAGTAGGGTGTAATGTTAATATTACAGAAAAGGGGGGCACATACCGTTGGCACTACGATCGCAATGCGGTAACAGCTCTTTTGTATTTGAATGAGGTTGAAGGTGGTGAAATTGAATTTTACCCCAACTATAGAATTATCCTACCCAAAGCCAAATTTTCTAGATTTCAGAGTTTCCTCGATCAGATACAGCAACTTAACTTGGTTCGTTCTACCTTTGGGAAGCGAATTGTTGTCAAACCTCAACCGGGTTTACTGCTAATCATGTGTGGAGAGAAATGCCTGCATAGTGTTCGTCCAGTAACGGAGGCTTGTGATCGGATCAGTATTGTGATGGCTTATGATCTGCCTAATGCTAGTTTTGCCGTAGAAGGTCAACTTAATACTTATTTATATAGCTCAGAAAAGGTTGCAGTCTCAGATCCAAACTACTCTCAGTCAGATCATTAATTGGATGTACCTCACGCTTTGCGAGGATTGCTATATTTAGTAGAATTAGGAATAGTTTTAATTTTGAAAGCCAAAGATGAGTCATGAGACCAACCCCTATCCCTCCACAGCCAGGTCAAGAATCCGTTTGGGATTACCCACGTCCCGCACGATGGGAAGACATCAACAAACAGATTAAGGTAATCTTTAATGGCGTTGTTCTTGCTCAAACCCAGAAGGCTAAGCGAGTTTTAGAAACTAGTCACCCTCCTACTTATTACCTTCCATCGGAAGACATCAAGCTAGAATATCTGACAGAGACTTCCCGTAAAACCTTTTGTGAGTGGAAAGGTTGGTGTTTGCATTACAACGTCTCGGTGGCTCAAAAGCAAGTGAATTATGCCGCTTGGCGCTACTTCAAGCCATCTCCTAATTTTGTCTCTATTCAAGAATACTACAGCTTCTATCCTCGTCTCATGGACGCCTGCTATGTGGATGACGAGTTAGTTATACCCCAAGCTGGCAATCTTTACGGTGGCTGGATTACCAGTGATATTGTTGGGCCTTTTAAGGGAGAACCAGGAACTATGGGTTGGTAAATATAGCGTTTCTCATACTTGTTGGGAATTGGGAATTGGGAATTGGGAATTGGGAATAGGAGATGTACCTCATGGATGCGAGAACTACTATGTTGATAATTTCTGACACCTAAGCTAGCCTAAGCCAGATCTCAGGCTGAAAAAAAAACTCAGCAAACCCTGAAGCCTCAAGGAGTGATAATGAATCAACTGGCTAAACAAGTGAATAATGGTGCTATTATTACTACCCTCTTAGTGGGTTTAATTGCCTGTCAACCAATCGACCAAGCTAACACAGATTTAACCCATGAGGATAAAAACTTTCCTGGTAAAGGAGTCAGAATTCGTTCTGCCCATAGTACCTGGATTGAGGAAAAATTTCAAACTGAGATTGTTAACCTTGGTTTGGAAGAATTGGGTTATCAGGTAGAACCGCCCCAGGAAATAGATTATCCTCCTATGTACCTTGCGATCGCCAATGGAGATCTGGATTATACCCCAACTCATGGCAAAAGGGCACACGCTCAATTTTTTGAAAACAGCGGTGGCTTAGAAAAGTTAGAGCGAGTTGGGGTACTTATTCCTAATACCATTGGAGGATATCAAATTGATAAAAAAACTGCTGATCAATATAAGATCACGAATCTAGAGCAATTAAAAAAGCCAGAGATTGCTAAACTTTTTGACTCCGATGGTAATGGTAAAGCTAATTTAATTGGTTGTAATCCAGGGTGGGGTTGCGAGTTAATCATAGAACATCATCTTGATGCTTACGATTTAAGAGATACAGTTGAACATAATAAAGGAGAATACATTGCTTTAATGGCAGATACCATTAGCCGTTACGAGCAAGGAGAATCGGTTCTTTACTTTGTTTTTGATCCTCACTGGCTAGCTTCGGTATTAAAAGTAGAAGAAGACGCAAGCTGGTTAGAAGTTCCTTTTACTTCCCTACCAAAAGAGCAAGGAAAGGTAACAGAAAAGGATACTTCGGTAGATGGTAAAAATCTGGGATTTGCTGTAGCAGATTATCAGATTGTAGCTAATAAGCAATTTTTAGCAGCTAACCCAGTAGCTAAGCGTTGGTTTGAATTGGTAAAGATTCCTCTTGAGGATGTCAGCGCTGAAAGTTTACGAATTAAAGATGGTGAAAATAAGCCAGAAGATATCCGCCGTCATGCCCAAGAGTGGGTTGAGAAAAATCAAGAATTGTTTGATAGCTGGGTGGAAGAAGCCAAAAAAGTAGGTGATACCAAATCCGGATAGATACCCTGTTATGTCGCACCTTGTAGAGACGTTGCATGCAACGTCTCTACACCGGTTGTCGTGGTTGTCTCAAACATCTTATTTTACTGATGAGTGATGATTGAGCGCAGCTTTGGGATAAGCAATACGTTTGTGATTACACTGCTGCCAAACTCTCACAAAAACCTCAGCAATAATTGGTAACTCTTCTCTGATGATCCCTGAATCTACCAACTGATTGTCCTGCCAGCGAGCTTTAAGAATTTTCTTCACCATAGAAAAGGCAGTTTCTGGGGTAACATCCTGAAGCGATCGCAAGGCCGCTTCACAAGCATCAGCTAGCATTACAATACCAGTTTCCCGAGACTGAGGAATGGGACCATCATAGCGAAAATCTGCTTCTAAAACCAGAGGCAAACCTTTTTGCTCAGCTTGCTGTTGAGCTTGGAAATAAAAATAGGAGATCAGTAGTTTACCCTGATGTTCTGGGATAAAATCCCGAATAGCTTGGGGCAAACCGTGGCGACGAGCCATGACTAATCCTTCAGAAACATGCTTTTTGATAATCTGGGCGCTCTCCCAGGGGTCATTCATCTCATCGTGTTTGTTGGGTCCCCCCATCTGATTTTCAATAAATCCTAGAGGATCATGCATTTTACCAATGTCATGGTAAAGGGTTCCTGCCCGAACAAGTTCCACATTACAGTGCAATTCCCGCGCTGCTGCTTCTGCCAAAGAGGCAACAAACAAGGTATGCTGGAAAGTCCCAGGAGCTTCGGTTGCTAACCGTTTGAGTAAGGTGCGGTTGGGGTTAGATAATTCCGCCAAACGAATCGGCGTTACCAAATCAAACAGGCGTTCGAGGTAAGGTGATACTCCCAGAGCCACAATACTCCAAGACAAACCAGCTAAGCCATATAAAACTGCTGATTGTAGTGCAGTATACCAAATTAAACCAGCAGCAGCGCTAATAATTAAATTAAGGACTAAATGAATACTTGCTTGGGTTACGCCAACCGCTCCCCCCAACAGAGCCAGTTCTTCACGGGAGCGCAAACGTGCTGCTAGCCAACTCCCCAGTACTCCACCCGCAGCACTAGAGAGTAAGGCTTCCCAGCTGAATTCCATGCTGAAACCGACTAACCCTGTCAAGAGTCCCACTACTGTCACGCCCAAACTCGAACCGTAAAAGCTGCCCACCAATAAACCAATTGCTGGCAAACTGGTGTAAGGAATGCCGAAGATAATCATTACTGGGGTAGTTAGAGTTAGTAGGAAGACCAAAATATGGTCACGGCGTCGTAGACTGGGATGTACTTCCCTCTCCACCAAGAAAAAAATGCCGATAGCACCGGTTACCAAACTGCCAAACCCAATCAAAGCTGGCCAATTAATTCCCCGTTGACTTTTTCCAAAATGATCCAATAGGACAAAATCTTCCTGAGTAATTTCCTCCCCAGCTTCAACAATCACTTCTCCCTTTTCCACAGACACAATTACTGGCTCCAACTGTTGTGCCGCTTGTTCAGCTCTTCGCTTAGTTTGTTCTGCATCTGGTTGTATATTAGGTTTCAAGATGCCTGTAAGCAGTTTAATCGCTAAAGGTTCAGCTTCAGGAGGGACAGTAGTATTTACTTGCACCTTGACTGTTTCTTCCAAGATGTCGTCTGGTAGTCCTTGAGAAATACCCTGAGTCAGAATTCGTTTGGCAGCGCTAGAGACACCCAAAGCAGTTTCCTGCCAAACCTCATCAGATAGCTCCAACAAAGAGATATCATAGGGATGTTCTGAGTCGTACTCCAACAACTGGCGCAATGCTTGCTGATATTCCTTACGAGCCTTGGAGATCTTAGCAATTAGTTGAGGAAATTTGGCCGTCGATAGCTGACGGTAGTCCTGTAGCTCATTAACTGCTTGAATAAAAATAGGCTCCTCAACCTGTTCCGGTAACTCCCATTTCTGATCCGTAGAGTCATCATTAGCATTACTGTTGACAAAAGATTTGATCGAGTGCCATTCTAATTCTTCACTCTCCCGCAGATACTTCTGGGTAGCATCTGTCAAAATAGCAGTATTGACAAAGGGGAAAGAACCACTGGCTTGTCGCAATTCCTGAGCATAGTCGAGGGATTCTTCAAGGTCTTCTTTAATTTCTTCGGTGAGAGCATCATCTCGCATCAACACCGGCACAATGCCTGTGCTGGCTTCCTTGCGCCTTTCTTCTGTGGTTTTCTTATCCTCAACACTAGCATCTTTCGGAGCTATAATCGTTTCTGGAGCAATGGTACCAACATCCAACTCCGGTTGATTGTAATAGCGATTGCCCATGACACTAGTAAGGGAGATTACTGCTACCACCCACATTACTGGTGGACGAGATTTACCCTTGCGGCGCTTGGGGGGAAGTCTAAATAAGTTGCGCTTAGGCAAATCATACCGTTTTAGCTCTCCTAATAAATTGTCTCTAAGTAAAGAGTTAGCCACCCTTAATGACAACCAAGCACGAAGAGTTTCCGATTTGCGCCGCAATTTGGTAAGCGGCTGCGTCAATGAATGGGGGGTTTTCATGGCACACAGATTTGTCACTTTAGATGACAAGAGCAGTTGAAACAGTCATACAGACTTACTTTGATGGTAGTTAATTGAGGCAATCTACTAAATTGCACTCTACAGATTCTAAATTATGATTTGACTTCTCCTCATTTTACAAAACGTAGTAGGTTTTACCGACCCCCCATTAATACTGCTAAGAGAGTGTGGGAGGTGTGGGAGGTGTGGGGAGACAAGGGAGATAAGGGAGATAAGGGAGACAAGGGAGATAAGGAAGGAATTCCCAATTCCCAATTCCCAATTCCCAATTCCCATTCCCGTTGGAAGCTAGCTAGATTGTTCAATCCGATATTGTAACTCATCTAGCTGAGCCTCTATCTGTGCTATCTGTGCCAACTTTTCAGCAAAATCTGAATCTGCCTGAGCTATCTGTAACGATAAGTTATCAAAACGAAGTTCTAGCTCACGGATGTTTGCTTCTTCCTCTGCAAAAGCAATTAACTCCTCTGCTACAGCAATACTATCATTCAAGTGAATGATCGCTTCACTTCTCGTTATGGGTTGGTCTCCCTTAAAAGTACCATCTGGTAAAGTGACATCTACCTGATAGTTCTCAATTATCTCTCTCAAAGCATTGTAGTAGGGGTCATCAGCAGAGACATCCGGTATGTCCTCAATATGGCTAACCTGAGTTAGTAAATCTATCCCCGGCGGAGATAGGCTAACTAGTGGACTTGCCAAAGTTTCTAGGGTCGTATCTATTGCTGTGACACCAGGTATCTGTGCTAAAGCAGAGTAGTTGAACTCATCGGAAGTTAGTAAATCGATCTTCGGCGGAGATAGGCTAAATAGTGGACTCGCCAAAGTTTCTAAGGTTGTATCTATTGCTGTGACATCAGGTATCTCCTCGACGGGGTTAACCTGAGCTAGTAAATCTATCTCCGGCGAAGATAGGCTAACTGGTGGACTCACAGCAGTTTCTGGAGTTGTATCTATTGCTGCAACATCAGGTATCTCCTCGACGGGTTTAACCTGAACTAGTAAATCTATCTCCGGCAGAGATAGGCTAATTGGTGGACTGGCAAAAGTTTCTGGAGTCGTATCTATTGCTGTGACATCAGTTATCTGTGCTAAAACAGAGTCGTTGAACTCATCGGAAGAGTTACCTGTTGCCTTCCCCCCTTGGGGGGATACAGAGGGGGGTTGCTTGTTGCCTGTTGACTGTTGCTTGGTTTCTTGAGAAACATCAGTTATCTGTGCCAAAGCAGAGTAGTTGAACTCATCGGAAGAGTTGCCTGTTGCCTTCCCCTCTTGGGGGGATACAGGGGGGGTTTGCCTGTTGTCTTTTGCCTGTTCTGTCAAAGATGGATCTAGAATAGCCTTAACCAAGAGAGGCTGTTCTGATTGTTTAATCTTGTTCTCCAACAGATAAATCCTGGTCTTAAGCTGTTGTATTCTGTGAGAGAGTACATCAGCCTCATCTTCGATATCAGTTATTAAAGCTGCTGCTGTTTTTACTTGATCACTGGTCACACTTGCAATACGGGAGCTCTCTTGAAAATTGTTAATTATCTCAAGACTATCACGCAAGTAAATGATAAAATCACCCCTAGTTATGAACTGATTGCCCTGAAAACTACCATCGGGCAAAGTAATGTTCATCTGGTAACGCTCAATTAGTGTCTGTAAGGCATTGAAGTAAGGGTCACTGGGAGAGACATCTGATATTTGCTCAACTGAGGTAATCTGAGTGGGTAGATTAAGTTCCTGAGTTGGTTGACTTACTGGTTCAATGGTACTGACTACCTCAACTGTCCCAGTGTTGACTGTGTTTGAAGCTTCTTCATCGGTATAAGCTGGGTTGCTGGTAGGGAAAACAAAGATAACCACCAACACTGAAATAACGAAAATTAGCCAGATTCTTTGCAATAAATTTGCCATCACTTGCTCCTAGTTTAGCAGTACTGTTTTATTGTAAATGTATTTAACTTTTTGTCTAGTATTTTGAAGGCAGAGGGCAGAAGGCAGGAGGCTCCAAGGCAGAAGGCAGGAAGCTCCAGGGCAGAAAAGTTTCCGTTGGATAGCCTGTTTCACGGAAAGGAACGGACCCCCATTCTTTCCAGGTATGAGAAAGATAACCTCTCGTAGCTTAGTCATTAGTACAAACAACAAACAACAAACAACAAACAACAAATAACCAATAACAAACAACAAATAACAAATGCTTGAAAAAATACTACCTCTGATTATCATATTTTTGACGGGATACCTGCTAAAGAAGTTAAAGGTACTAGTTCCAGAAGATAGCCAAGTTATTGGTAAGCTTTTAGCCAATTTGGTGCTCCCTGCTATCGTTTTTAAAGCCTTGTACACAGCTCAAATAGATCAAGAATTAATTTATTTGCCAGTTGCTGGACTATGTGTAGTTTTATCTTTAATTGTAATAATTATTGTTAGTCTGCGCTTCTTCGACTTTGAACGCATCAGAAAAGGAGCTATAGTCATAACCTTTGCTAGCTGGGAAGCAGGTTCAATTGGCTATCCTTTTATGTTGCTAACTTTCGGGGATCTAGGATTAAGCCGAATTGTGCTTTTTGATTTAGCCCAGGTAATTTTCTTATTCACCGTTATCTATTTTATAGCTTGTCAATTTGGCAATTCCAAATTTAGTCTAAAAGAAGGAGTTTTGAATTTTCTCAAAGTGCCGATAATTTGGTCAATAATTTTAGCCATAATTTTGAGGTTCTTCGAGTTCAATGATGCTTTGCTGCTCAACTACCTCGATATACTAGAAAATAGTTTCTTTATGTTATTATTAGTCTTACTAAGTTTGAAGTTTAATCTCCAATTATCCTCCTTAAAATTGTGCTTGCTCATAACCCTGGCCAAAACTTTCTGTGGTATCGGGTTAGGGTCGGTAGCAGCAATGATGTTTGGCTTTACAGGTGTGGAGAGAGCTGCTATTATAGTAGGTTCGTCATTACCCCCTAGTATGCTGACGCTCATCTTCTCAGAAAAAAACAACCTGGATACTAAGTTTGTAGCTAATCTGTTATCAATTTCTCTGCCTTTCAGTTGTGTATTTTTGGGTGTATTCTTACAGTTGTTTTTATAGGTTTTAGGGGAATGGGGAATTGGGAATTGGGAATGGGAAATGGAGAAGGTCGAATGGAGAATTGGGAATCTAATACCTAGGGTGTCAGTCCAGAAACCGGGTTTCTTTGGAAGGTTGCTGATATTTCGTCGTTATCCTTGTAAGAAACCCGGTTTCTAGGAAAACTACCACCTAACACCTAACACCTACTACTGGCAGTGATTTATTTTTTGAGTGTCAACTACTATTCAACTGACTTAATTGCTAAATTAATCAGTTCAATTCCCGCCAATTCCAGCATTCCTTATCAAATTGTCGTTGTTAATAACTCTACTGATGACCAAAAACTGCCACAACTGCAAGCCTCTTCCCTGCACATTTTAGAAGCAAAAACCAATCTCGGCTTCGGCAAAGCCTGCAACCTGGGACTGAACTGGATTTATCAGCAAAACCCCCAAGCTTTAGTCTGGATTATCAATCCCGACGCTTATCTACCAGAAAACACTCTAGAAAAAGTCCCTAGCTTCTTTGCCACCTATCCAGAACTTTCTCTGCTTGGTACCCTCATCTATACCACAACCGGTGATCTTTGGTTTGCCGGGGGTCAATTTATCCCTCAGTGGGGAGCAATTATCTCCACTGATTTAGGAGTATCCCATCCAGAAGCAGCATATGTCTCTTGTGACTGGGTAAGTGCCTGTAGCCTACTGATCAATTTACAGAACTTTTCTGCTTGTCCCCAGTTCGACCCTGCTTACTTTCTTTACTATGAAGATTTCGACTTCTGTCGGCGCTATGCTAATCAGGGTCATCAAATTGCCATTACTAGTCAACTAGCGGTAATTCACCAACCTTCCAGCATCACCAACCGCCATCTTGCTCGAAAATTCCAACACAGCACCTATAGTTACCTACTAACCTTAGAAAAATATACTAACAAGGCTATTTTCCTCTTGCGATTGTTCCGACTGATTCTTCATAGCCTCATCCTACTGCTAGCAAAACCCCAAACAGCTCTTGGTAAACTAACTGGGGTACTCCAATTTTTAGATTTTAGGTTTTAGAAGGATGAATTTTAAGCTTAAATTAATAGAGTAACATTAATGATGGACTATAACCGGATAAAGTGACAAAACTTTACATTAAGGAGTTAGATTAAGTCTGGAACAATGCTCTGGTGCTCAGTTAGGCTTAAAATGCAGAGGATAAAGCGAATATTAATTCTAAATTCTTAATTCTAAATTCTCTATGGATGCTACCTCTGCCCAACTGCTAGATGGAAAAACTCTAGCTAAACGAATTCAAAACCAGCTGCAAGAGCAAATCAAACCCCTAATCTCAAAAATTGGCCGTCCTCCTGGATTAGCAGTAGTGATGGTAGGTGATAACCCTGCTAGCGCTACCTATGTCCGAAATAAAGAGCGTGCTTGTGCTAGGGTAGGTATTGCCTCTTTTGGGCGTCATTTCCCAGCTAATACTTCCCAGACAGAATTAGAGGAAACGATCACTACTCTCAATCAAGACCAGCGGGTAGATGGTATTCTGCTCCAGTTACCCTTACCCGAAACTTTGGATACGGTTTCCTTACTACACCAAATCCATGCTGATAAAGATGTGGATGGACTGCACCCGATGAATCTGGGCAAGCTGCTGCGGGGAGAAACCGGTTTGCGCAGCTGCACTCCAGCAGGGGTAATGCGGCTCTTGCAGGAGTATCAAATTGACTTGCAAGGTAAACAAGTAGTCGTAGTAGGACGCAGTATTTTAGTCGGTAAACCTTTAGCCCTAATGCTCCTAGAAGCTAATGCTACCGTAACTATTGCTCATTCGCGATCGCAAAATCTGCCTCACCTGACCCGCAGTGCTGATATTCTGATTGCAGCAGTGGGACGTCCCCAAATGATCACCGCTGAGATGGTAAAACCATCAGCAGTAGTAGTTGATGTCGGTATTAATCGCATCACGGATAGTAGTGGTGAATTCCGTCTCGTGGGAGATGTCTACTTCGACTCAGTTAGGGAAGTTGCCCAATTTATTACCCCTGTTCCTGGTGGCGTTGGACCAATGACTGTCACCATGTTGCTGCAAAATACAGTACTGAGTTATGCAACAACAAATTCCCTTTCATTACCCTAGCCCCGTAAAATTATTATGATGAAATGATCGTAAAATCAAGGAATTAGAATATGATAGCGACGGATGGGCGTCCTGTTCCCCAAGAAAAATCGCCAGTTTTTGACTTATCAACTTATTTAAGCAAGCGACAGGCTGAAGTTGAAGCAGCAATGGATGCTTCTCTTCCCATCACTTATCCGGACAAGATTTACGAGTCAATGCGCTACTCCCTGTTAGCTAAAGGGAAACGTTTGCGTCCCATTCTTTGCCTTGCCACCTGTGAACTCATGGATGGTACTGTGGAAATGGCGATGCCTACTGCCTGTGCTCTGGAAATGATCCATACCATGTCATTAATTCATGATGATATGCCAGCAATGGACAACGATGATTACCGTCGAGGGCAACTGACTAACCACAAAGTCTATGGTGAAGATATTGCTATCCTAGCCGGAGATGGCTTATTATCTTATGCCTTTGAGTATGTTGCGGTTCAAACCCAAGGTGTCCCAGCTCAGAGATTGTTGCAGGTAGTTGCTCGGTTAGCTAAGGCAGTGGGGGCATCGGGATTAGTGGGAGGACAAGTAGTTGACTTAGAATCAGAAGGTAAATTAGATATTCAGGAAGAAACTCTCAATTTCATTCACACCCACAAAACCGGTGCTTTACTAGAAGCTTCTGTAGTTTGTGGAGCGATTTTAGCTGGGGCAACGGAGGCGGATGTGGAACGGCTCTCTTGCTATGCTCAAAATATTGGGTTAGCATTTCAAATTGTTGATGATATCTTGGATATCACTGCTACTCAAGAGGAATTAGGGAAAACCGCAGGTAAAGATGTGCAAGCACAAAAAGTAACTTATCCTGCTCTTTGGGGACTAGAGGTATCAAAAACCAAAGCCAAACAGTTAGTCGCTATGGCAAAAGCCCAACTTGAACCCTTTGGCGAAAAAGCAGTGCCCCTGATGGTGCTAGCTGACTTCATTACAACACGCACTCATTAAATTTGTGGTTTTCCGAACTCCGAACTCCGAACTAGCCCTTAGGCGCTAATTACTAGTAAAACATTATGCAGGACTTTGGCGATATCCTAAACAACCAGGTGTTACTGGTTGCACTTCTTGCTTGTCTAATTGCTCAACTATTGAAGTTCCTGTTGGAGCTAACCAAAAATCATAAATTTAACATCCGTGTGCTGGTAACTGCTGGCGGTATGCCTAGTTCCCACTCGGCACTAGTAGCAGCTTTAGCAGCGGGAATCGGGCAAACCGTAGGATGGGGATCTCCTGAGTTTGCGATCGCTACAATTTTTGCTGTTATTGTGATGTATGATGCTGCTGGTGTCCGTCAAGCTGCTGGTAAGCAAGCTCGCATCCTCAACCAAATCATTGATGAGTTATTTGCAGGTAAAGATTTTAATGAAGAGCGCCTCAAGGAATTACTCGGACATACACCTTTTCAGGTAATTGTCGGTTTAGTCCTAGGTATTGCCATTTCCTGGTTAGCGTCTCCGGCTTATTAGGGAATGGGGAATTGGGCATTGGGCATTGGGAATTGGGCATTGGGTAGATTTTTTTCATTTGTGGCAGCAAGATACCCGACTTCTTCTTCTGGTTTGTCCTTGTAATTACTTTCTTCAACCAAGAAGTCGTGGAGCTGCCGGCAATAATGGCAATTCAATTTTGTAAGGGCGGGTTTAGGGATCATCTGGGAACCTACAAAATAACCTTAATACAAAACCCGCCCTACCGATACCCCCGGTTAATCCAATATTTTGTCCTAATCAATAACATATACAGCGCGATCACAATCTTGTAGAAGCATTTTCAATTGCAATACCTGCGATCGCTAATACCTTATATATAATCGCACACATTTTACCATTATCTATAATAGCACAAAATTACACTTTGGCAACCTGTAGATATTGAGCGATCGTTTCGGAGTTATCTTTGCCAAGACAGCGAATCCACTTACGAAAAAGATAACCAATATAATAGAGTAGCGATCACGTCAGGCCCCGATCCCCGACTTCTTTGTTGAAACTACGATTAACCCGACATTCCGAAAGAAGAAGTCGGGGATCTACTAGACTTCGTTACCTCAATCCCTTAAAATACGGACTTTGTACCATGACTACAACAGCAACCCAACTTGATTTCACTCCCACCTTTAGAGACCATACTCAATTACCAGAATCTGATGGTACATTCGTGTTCGCGGAGCGTGCCGTAGGCAAAAACTTTCAAGAACATCCTCAAAGTCTGATTTTGACTGACTCGATTGGCCCTGTTTTACAACAACTCCATCCCGATGGTCAGTACGCCATTGGACAAGATTGCGGCATCTATTGGCGAGAAACTGAGCCCCCAGAAAAAGGCGCAGAAGCACCGGATTGGTTTTATGTTCCTGGTGTGCCTCCAAAACTCAATGGCAAAATTCGACGCTCCTATGTACTGTCCCGGGAAGTGACGATACCAATGGTTGCTTTAGAATTTGCTAGTGGCGATGGAGAAGAAGAAAGAGATACCACACCTTTATCGGTTTCGGCTCAAGGAGAGACCATCAAACCTGGTAATTTCTGGGTATATGAACAGATTATCAAGATACCCTACTACGGCATATATGAAGTTAAAAATAGGAAACTGGAGTTCTATCATCTCCAAGGTACTTACTATGAAAAACTCCAACCCAATGAAAGAGGTCATTATCTAATTAACCCTTTAGGTGTAGAAATTGGACTCTGGCAGGGCAGTTATCTGAATCAAAATCAATTGTGGCTACGTTGGTGGGATATTCAAGGGAATCTTTTATTAATTGGTGATGAGAGGGCTCTATTGGAACAACAACGGGCTGAACAAGAAAGACAACGGGCCCAGCAACAACAACAACGGGCCCAGCAACAACAACAACAGGCCCAGCAACAACAACAAAGGGCTGAACAAGCTGAGCAAAAAGCTGCAAGATTAGCAGAAAAATTAAGAGCAATGGGTATTGACCCTGATGCAGAGGAGATAGGCTGACGGTGTGACTTTTGGTATTTTAGATTTTAAATTGAGTATAAATTAGCCTTTCACCTAGAAAAGATAAATTTATTGATTCTTGTAGACTTCATTACCTCAATCCCTTAAAATACGGACTTGGCACTATGACTACAACAGCAACCCAACTTGATTTTACCCCCACCTTTAGAGACCATACTCAACTACCAGAATCCAATGGTACATTCGTGAAAAACTTTCAAGAACATCCTCAAAGTCTGATTTTGACTGACTCGATTAGCCCTGTTTTACAACAACTCCATCCCGATGGTCAATACGCCATTGGACAAGATTGCGGCATCTATTGGCGAGAAACTGAGCCCCCAGAAAAAGGTGCAGAAGCACCGGATTGGTTTTATGTTCCTGGTGTGCCTCCAAAACTCAATGGCGAAATTCGACGCTCCTATGTACTGTCCCGGGAAGTGAGGATACCAACGGTTGCTTTAGAGTTTGCCAGTGGGGATGGAGAAGAAGAAAGAGATACCACACCTTTATCGGTTTCGGCTCAAGGAGAGACCATCAAACCTGGTAAGTTCTGGGTATATGAACAGATTATCAAGATACCCTACTACGGCATATATGAAGTTAAAAATAGGAAACTGGAGTTCTATCATCTCCAAGGTACTCACTATGAAAAACTCCAACCGAATGAAAGAGGTCATTATCTGATTGACCCTTTAGGTGTAGAAATTGGACTCTGGCAGGGCAGTTATCTGAATCAAAATCAGTTATGGCTACGTTGGTGGGATATTCAAGGGAATCTTTTATTAATTGGTGATGAGAGGGCTCTATTGGAACAACAACGGGCTGAACAAGAAAGACAACGGGCTGAACAAGAAAGACAACGGGCTGAACAAGAAAGACAACAGGCTGAACAAGAAAGACAACAGGCCCAGCAACAACAACAACGGGCTGAACAAGCTGAGCAAAAAGCTGCAAGATTAGCAGAAAAATTAAGAGCAATGGGTATTGACCCTGATGCGGAGGAGATAGGCTGACGGTGTGACTTTTGGTATTTTAGATTTTAAATTGAGTATAAATTAGCCTTTCACCTAGAAAAGATAAATTTATTGATTCTTGTAGACTTCATTACCTCAATCCCTTAACATTGGATCAAGAAGGCTTAACCATGATTTTCTGATATAAAAGTTCAGCAAATGTCACGAAACAGCAACTCGAAAACCAACATTATCATATCTGCTGAATGGGTAGTGCCTGTAGCAACTCGCACTACGGCAGTTCCTAGGATTGTTGAACCATGAACCACCCCGCAGTAATCTAGAATGATTATCATTCTCCTCTAACCAGGCACTCCCATCTTTTGGGGCTCCATCATAATTATCATGCCAGTGATCCTCACACCATTCCCATGGCTTTGGGTTGATGCTTAATCAGAACTTTGAGTACTTTAGTCCTACTACCCTGACTCACTTCATAAGTCCTGCCAAACCCCCCTTTGCCGAGTAACCGACTCACCCGATATTCTCCTGCCAGGAGCAATTCTGAACCACAGGCTTGGCAGAAGAGGATGTTATCGGGATTTTCGGGATCGGGACAGTTGGGCTTAATACAGTGGCTCATGGGAATTTAGAATTTAGAATTTAGAATTTAGAATTGAGGTCAGTAATAGCAATTCATACGTTACAGGTGCACACCTATCCCATTATTAAATAATAATAAAAAATCATGAAAAACGCTATATTTTGTTAAAGTTACTCTCTTTTGGTCTGGGTGGGTTACGGTAGATATACATTCATCCGGATGAGATACCCCCTTTAGCAATACTGCTTGGTTAAGGGGAGACACGGAGATGCACCGGACGCACCGGACGCACCGGACGCGGAGATGGGAAAAAAATGCCAGCCGCTGACTTGATTGTTTGTTGTCTGCTGTTTGTCTAGTTTCACAAACAACAAACAACAAATAACAAATAACAAACTAGGTAAGATTTTGATGATTTTTAGCAGCAGTTTATCAGCTTCCAAGTTTGCCCAGTATTGTAGTAGTGTATGGCGCATTATCACCTCCAAGAAACTAGACCTAGTCATTACTGGCCTAGCAGTTACCGGCTTGCTGCTGGGTGTAAGACAATTAGGCTGGCTACAACCGCTAGAAATAGCAGCTTTTGACCTGATGCTTCGCAGCCGTCCTGATGAAGAACCAGACCCTCGGTTGCTAGTGGTAGGGATTACAGAACAAGATCTAGAAACTCTCGATCAATACCCGATCTCAGATGCAGTTTTAGCTCAGGCATTAGCCGCATTATCCCAACATCAACCCAAAATCATCGGCTTAGATCTAGCTCGCAATATACCGATTGAACCCGGTCATCAATCCCTGGTAGCTCAATTGCAAACAAACAAAATTATTGGTATTACTTTCACCGGAAACAATTTTTTGGAAAGAGTACCTCCCCCTCCAGAAATTCCAGAGGAACGTATTGGTTTTAGCGATGTTTTGCTCGATCCAGATGGTGTGGCACGGCGTAATTCAATGTATGCATCTACGGATACCGCTAACCTCTTATCGTTTTCCCTACAACTGGCTCTTGCTTATCTGGCTTCCCACAATATCTCGCTGCAACTAACCGACTCTCAGGAGCTACAGTTAGGTAATACAGTATTTAAGCCTTTATTTGCCAATTCTGGAGGCTATCAATTAATTGATGATGGTGACTATCAAGTCTTACTCAATTATCGCTCAGCTGATAACGTAGCCCGACAAGTTACTTTACAACAGGTGTTACAGGGACAGATTGAGCCAAACTGGGTGAAGGATAAAATAGTGCTGATTGGTATTACTGCTCCTACGGTCAACGATTTGTTTAACACTCCCTATAGTGCAGCTAAAACGGGAAATGCCCAGATGCCTGGGGTAATGCTCCATGCACAGATGGTTAGCCAAATTATCAGTGCAGTTTTGGACAAGCGTCCCCTGTTTTGGTATTGGTCAGAAGGGTCAGAACTATTGTGGATTGTCGGCTGGTCATTACTAGGGGGAGTTTTGGTAGCACGAACTCGCAATCCTCTGCTCATCTTATTGAGTGGTATTACTGGGATCGGTTTCCTCTGGGGTTGTGGGATGTTGCTCTTGCTGGAAGGGGGATGGATACCAGTAGTTGCACCTACCTTAACCTTCTTACTAACTGGTATAATGGTAGGAGCCTACCAACTACAACAGTCAAAGCAGCAAGAACAAATGGTGATGAGGCTCTTAGGGCAGCAAACTTCACCAAAAATTGCTCGAGCTCTTTGGCAAGAACGCGATCGCTTATTGGAGTCAGGGTTATTACCAGGGCAAACCCTCACAGCTACCATAGTACTTACAGACCTGAAAGGTTTCAGTACCATCTCAGAAAAAATTTCCCCAGGAGTAGTGATGAGTTGGTTAAATGAATACCTAGCAGCGATGACTCAGGAAGTACAACAGTACCAGGGTATTATCAATAAATTTACTGGCGATGGTATTCTTGCGGTGTTTGGAGTACCCGTACCCCGCACTACCAGTACTGAGATTGCAGAAGATGCACAACAAGCCGTAGCTTGCGCTTTGGCAATTAGCCAGCGCTTAGAGTCCCTGAATCGTAGTTGGCAGACTCGTGGCTTACCAATAGTACAAATGCGGGTAGGGATTTTCACCGGACCAGTCATGGCGGGTAGCTTAGGAGGCAAAGAACGTTTAGAGTACGGCGTAATTGGGGACAGTGTCAATATTGCCTCCCGTTTGGAAAGTTGTGAGAAACACCGTCAACTAAGCAACTGCCGGATCTTAATTGCCAAAGAAACCTTGGTGCATCTCCAAGGGAAATTTCAAGTAGAATCTTGGGGTTTTCTCGCATTAAAGGGAAAACAGCAAAAAATTGAAGTTTACCGTGTATTGGGAACTATGAATAAGTAACTGAGTTCTCTTGAGAAATAAGGGAATGGGGAATGGGGAATTGGGAATGGGAAATTGGGAATTGGGAATTGCTTTTTTTCTTCTCTTTCCTATCTCCCTAGCACCTAGCACCTAATACCTAACACCTAACACTTAACACCTAGCACCTAACACCTAACACCTAATTATGACTTTAAATCTCACCTTACTGCTAAGCCTGTTACTATGTAGTTTGCCCCTACAGGCACTTGAACAACAGGTTAATCCACTAGTTCCAGAAATCAACGGCAAGATAAACTTGAGTGTAGGGTCAACTTCTCCTACTTTACAAGCACAACAACCCGATTTACCCAAGCGACCGCGATCTGGCAGAAGGAAACCTGCTAGTGCCAGGGGACCATGTTCTCCTAGTGAAACATCTATCACTGCTTTAATCCCTGCAAACAACTTAGGGTTAACGACTAAAGCCTATCCCACATTCTTTTTCTATATTCCCCTAACTCCTGCCACAACAATGGAGTTTGTACTCATTGATGAAGAAAACCAGCGTCAGATTTACACAACTACTCTAACCCTTACTGGTCATCCCGGTATTGTTAGCTTCAGCCTCCCTGATACTGAAAATGTGCCTCCCTTAGAGCTCGAAAAAGAGTATCATTGGTATGCTTCCCTAATTTGCAATCATCAACAACGTTCTGGGGATATTTACGTAGATGGGTGGATTCAACGAGTGGCACCTGACCCTCTCCTGATGAGTCAGTTGGAGAATACTTCCCTAACAGAGCAAATCACTATTTATCAAGAATCTGGTCTTTGGTACGATACTCTCAAGGCTTTGGCTGAGGCTCACCGCTTGTATCCTGATAATTCCACCCTAGTAGCAAGGTGGACAACTCTGTTGAAATCGGTAGGATTAGACGACATTGCTGATGAGTCTCCATGGAGAATTGAGAATTGAGAATTGGGAATTGGGAATTGGGAATTGGGAATTGGGAATTGGGAATTGGGAATTGGGAATTGGGAATTGGGAATTGGGAATTGGGAATATGGTCATGTTCGCACTGATCGCATGTGTGATCACTAACCCCACACATGCGATCGCTCTGATCAGAAGCGTGATCGCTTTCCCATGATACTCATGGGAATTTAGAATTGAGAATGAAGCTTGTTGCTGTGTACTGGGTTCAGGCCAAGACTATTGTATAACCTAGATTTCATGCCTTTTGTACTAATGACCACTGACCACGGAGTAATTCCCTGTTGCTTTTTTCCTTCTGTAGAGATTTTTACAAATCTTTACAAAATCAACCTTTCTCTGGATGGATGTCAGATAATAATGGATACTAATTTTTAAATTAATTTTTAAGGGACGCTGCATCTGCCTAATGATAATGGCTGCTTACTGAACAGGAGCGAGTTAATTAACTTTACATATCTTGATTGCACAAAACAACGATGATTAGGATTTCTGGCTATCAACTTCTCACTCCCATCCACGAAACCATCAATTCCTTGGTTTATCGAGGTATACGAGGGCAAGACAAGCAACCAGTAATTCTTAAAGTACTCAAAGGAGATTATCCTAGACCATCAGAACTTACTAGATATCAGCAAGAATATCAAATTACCCACAATCTGAATCTTGATGGAGTGGCCAAGGCATATAGCTTAGAAAAATATCAAAGGACTCTAGTCATTATCTTTGAAGATTTTGGTGGTGAACCCTTGAAGCATTGGCTCGATGATAGTGTAAGGGTAATTAAGGAATTGCCCCTACAGGAATTTCTCAGCATTGCGATCAAGATCACTGAGAGTTTAGGTCAAATCCATGCTGCTCAGATCATTCACAAAGATATTAATCCCGCCAATATTGTTTTTAATCGAGAAACCAAGCAGCTTAAAATTATCGACTTTGGTATTGCCACGGTCTTAACTCGGGAAAATCCTACCCTGAAAAATCCCAATGTCTTAGAAGGCACATTGGCTTATATGTCTCCGGAACAAACAGGAAGGATGAACCGTTACCTAGACTACCGGACTGATTTTTACTCTCTAGGAGCCACCTTCTATCAATTGCTGACCCATCAGCTGCCTTTTGATACTAACGATCCTCTGGAATTAGTCCATTGTCATATTGCCAAAAATCCAGTCCCTCCCCATGTGAAGATGGGAGAAGAAGATTGTCCTAAAGCAGTTTCTGATATTGTCATGAAGTTAATGGCGAAAACTGCTGAAGAACGATATCAAAGTGCTTGGGGAATCAAAGCTGATTTAGAAAAATGCTTAGAGCAACTACAAGGTCACGGGGAAATCTCAGAGTTTTACCTTGGGAGTCAAGATATTTCAGATAAGTTCCAAATCCCTCAAAAACTTTACGGTAGAGAACAAGAAATTGCAACACTAATAGCTGCATTTGAAAGAGTCAGTAGTAATTGTTCATTAGTCAATGGTCATTTATCAGAACAACTAACAACTAACAACCAACAACCAATAACCAACAGCCAACAACCAACAACCAACAACAAAAGACAAAACGAACTCATGCTGATAGCAGGTTACTCCGGCATCGGCAAATCAGCATTAGTAGCGGAAATCTATAAACCAGTTACCAGGAAACGTGGTTATTTTATCTCCGGTAAATTTGACAAATTTACCAAAAATATTCCCTATAGTGCCATGGTTACTGCTTTTTCTGAATTGGTACGGCAACTATTAACCGAAAGTGAAATCCAACTTGACCAATGGCGCAGCAAACTGCAGGTAGCTTTTGGCGCTAACGGTCAGGTAATCATTGATGTGATTCCGGAACTAGAGCTGATAGTTGGCCAACAACCAGCTGTTGCTGAGTTGGGAGCAACTGAGTCCCAGAATCGCTTTAATCTAGTCTTTCAAAACTTGATCAAAGTCTTTGCTCAACCAGACCATCCCTTGGTAATATTTTTGGACGATTTACAGTGGGCAGATACTGCAACCCTGAAACTACTCCAGTTGTTGATGACAGCAACAGATTGTCAGTATTACAGTAGTGCTCCTGCTACTGTCTCCCCTGTAGCTGAGGACAAAGGAGGGCTATTTTTAATAGGAGCTTATCGAGACAATGAAGTCAATGAGGCTCATCCCTTGATGCTAACGGTGGAGGAAATCAGACAATCTGGAGCTATTGTCAATCAGCTATCTCTTCACGCTTTGGAGTTAACTCAGGTCAATCAGCTAATTAGCGATACCCTCAAATGTACTCTGGAAAGAGCAAAACCCTTAGCAGAATTAGTGCTCTCCAAAACTGGGGGTAATCCCTTTTTTATGAATGAGTTTTTGCAATCTCTTTATACCGAAGGACTATTAGAGTTCAACATCCATAGTCTCAGTTGGCAATGGGATTTGGAACAAATTATGTTGCGGAATTTTACTGATAATGTCGTGGAACTGATGGCTCTCAAGATGCAAAAGTTGCCAACTAACAGCCAACGAATACTGCAACTAGCAGCCTGTATTGGTAATCAATTTGAACTCTCCACCTTATCGATGGTTGCTGCTCAATCTCAACCAGAAATTACTGATTTACTATGGGAAGCCGTAGCAGAAGGTTTAGTCGTATCCTTAGGTGATACCTACCAATTGATTGAATTAGATACCATCACCCAGCCCCAACCAATAACCATTGAATATAAATTAATCAAGAACCGAATCAACAAACCACAACATTCCTAAATCCCAAAACGGAAAAACACAACTCTGAACTCCCATCAACCCCCCTTG
>JAAHGR010000419.1 GCA_010672425.1 Symploca sp. SIO2E6 | reverse complement strand
AGAAAAGACTCGTACACCTTTTAATATTGGTCAAGGAATTAAACTGAAGGGCTTTCAATTACATGAAATACAACCATTGCTTCAAGGCTTGAATGAGAAAGTTAACAACCCTCAAGCTGTCCTCAAGGAAATCTTATTCTGGACTAATGGTCAACCTTTTTTGACCCAAAAACTATGCAAAATTATTCGTAAACATGCATCTGCTATTCCCCAAACATCTGAAGCAGACTGGATTCAAGACTTGGTGCAAACACAAATAATAGACAATTGGCAAGCTCAAGACGAGCCAGAACATTTCCGCACGATTCGCGCTCGCCTGCTCAACAGTAAACGGCATGTTGTTGGGCTCCTAGAGCTCTACCGACAAATTTTACAACAAGAAGAGGTGCTAGCAGCTGATACTCCACAAGAAACAGAACTGCTCTTGTCGGGATTAGTCGTTAAGCAACAGGGAAGTCTTAGGGTCCATAACCGTCTTTATGAATCCATTTTTGATCTGAGTTGGGTTGAGAAGACATTAGATATCTTGCATCGATAACAGGCAACAGGAGGGAATATCAGCATTTTTCCCCAGAAACCCGGTTTCTGGACCGACGCTCTAGGAGTAAGTTATATGTATTAAGGGAACTTACCCCAATAGGAATTGGAGTTTGCACTATTATCTCTCCCTCAACTCCCCCTGCTTGTCTCAACCCATCTCGAATGCATCGTCAAACTAAACATACATCCAAAGGAAATATTCTGCTCGTAGATGACACACCGGATAACCTGCGGCTGTTATCCACAATGCTTGAATCCCAAGGGTATCAGGTTAGGAAAGCAATTAACGGACAAATTGCCTTGAGAGGCGTGATTATGGCTCCCCCTGATTTGATTTTACTGGATATTAATATGCCTCAGATGAATGGCTATGAAGTGTGTGAACAATTGAAAGCAGTTGAACAAACCAGTGAGATTCCTATAATTTTTATTAGTGCCTTAGATAATACTTGGGATAAAGTCAAAGCCTTTGAGATGGGGGGTGTAGATTATATTACTAAGCCGTTTCAGATCCAAGAAGTTTTGGCTCGTATTGAGAATCAACTAAACATTCATAGATTGCAAAAGCAACTTAAACAGCAAAATCAACGGCTGCAAGCTGAAATTTCTGTCCGTCAACGAGCCGAAGAGGAAATCTTTTTTTTACTTTCTACTATCCAAGCTATTAGCGAAGCTTCTGATTTCAACTCCGCCTTAGAGGTTATCCTGCGCCAAGTGTGTGAAACTATTGATTGGGATTTTGGAGAAGCTTGGGTTCCCAATCAGGATACTACGCTTTTGAAATATAGTCACAGTATTTATGCCAAAAGTTCAGAGTTGGAAGCATTGAGACAACAAAGCTCATCAATAACTTTTTCTAGAAATATTGGACTCCCAGGAAGAATTTGGTCATCCCAGAGACCAGAATGGATTGAAGATGCTTCTACTGAGTCATACCGAGTTTTTCAACGTAGCCAGATTGCGGCAAATTTAGGAATAAAAGCAGTTTTTGGCATCCCAATTTTTTGTGATGAGCAAGTATTGGCTGTATTAGTTTTTTTTAAACAAACTGCGAGTCCTCCTAATCAACATTTGATAGCGTTAGTGAGTGCTGTTGCCACTCAGTTAGGGTCACTAATTAAGCGCAAACAAGCAGAAGAAGCTTTGCAGATAGCTGAACAAAAATATCACAGTATTGTAGACAATGCTAAGGAAGGAATTTTTCAGACTACACCTTCTGGACTTCTGCTCAGTGCGAATCCTGCCTTGGCTCAGTTGTATGGCTATGACTCTTCAGAAGACTTGATTAAACATGTGACAGATATTGGCGAACAATTATATGTTGAACCCTACCGCCGGAGTCAATTTATTCAGGCAATGGAAGCCGAAGGTATTGTGTCAGATTTTGAATCTCAGGTATATCGCAAGAATGGCCAAGTGATTTGGGTAGAGGAAAATGCCCATGTTGTGCGGGATACTCAGGGTAATATACTGTATTACGAAGGTAGTGTCTCTAACATTACAGAGCGTAAATTAACTCAAGAAGCACTGAAATTTCAGAAAGAACAAATTGAGAAGCTTCTACTCAATATTTTACCAGCACCTATTGCTGGGCGTCTACAACAAGATCCCAGTACAATTGCCGATAGTTTTGAAGACGCCAGTGTTTTGTTTGCTGACATTGTCGGCTTTACTGAATTATCCTCCAGAAAGACTCCTAAAGAATTAGTAGACTTGCTCAATGTGATTTTCTCAGAATTTGACCAATTGGCTCAAAATCACCGCTTGGAAAAAATTAAGACTATTGGTGATGCTTATATGGTAGTTGGGGGATTACCCAAACCTCATCCCCAGCATACCGAAGCTATCGCCCAAATGGCTTTGGATATGCAAGCGGCAATGGTTCAGATTAACGAGAAAACCGGTGAAGCTTTTCAGTTGAGAATTGGGATCAACACTGGACAAGTGGTGGCAGGAGTTATTGGCATAACTAAGTTCATCTACGATTTGTGGGGAGATACTGTTAATGTTGCCTCTCGCATGGAATCGAGTGGTATTCCTGGGGAAATCCAGGTAACAGCTACTACCTACGAGCGATTAAAGGAACAATTTTTGTTGGCAGAACGAGGCAGTATTCCGATTAAAGGTAAAGGAGAAATGATGACTTATCTTCTCAAAGGTGTTAGGTGTTAGGTAATGGTGACAAGTTAAGCGATCGCAGGTTTTGTAAAGTACTATATATAATTATAATGCTTCATTCCTTATAGCAATCCTCAATTGCTCGCGATCGCAATTCTATTTTTGGTAGGGTAGGCCAATTAAAAATCTTCGACCATTGAATCGCTCAATTACCCTTTTTTACCCACCAATTGCCATTGGGCTTTATCCTGATTGCAATGGACGGTTAACTCGAATTAGCTTACCTCTTAAACTTTCTTCTCTAGAAACAGCGTCATTGATGCGGCTGGCTAGCTGTTCAAAGTCTTTGTCCTCCGTGCAAACCACGATACCACCATGGTCGCTTTGTTGAAGGTGCAGCCGCATGAAATGACGCCGATTGCCAGTTAAAACTGCACGATTGTCGCTGGTTGCAAAAGCAAGCACCTCTGGATCGGCAATCCCAAGATTAGCATTCCCAGCTTCTTGGACGGTGAGAATATCGTGACCCATTGCTCGCAGACATTCTATAACTGGACGAGGAAAGTTTTCATCGGTATAAAAACGTGCCATCAAACTACGTCGCTTTCCTGCATCACTTCATCATTTTCGCGAATGGCTTGTTCGATTTCCTCTGGATATGCCTCGGCATAAGCCCAAGCATTTACTAAGTCAGCAGCACTCAGATGCGGAAAAGCCTCTAAAATCTGGGCATCGCTTGCACCTATACGGCGGTAATTCACTAAAGACCAAACGGGTATGCGGGTTTTGGCAATACAGGCATCGCCACCTACAACCCCAGGAGTTTTGCTAACCCCTCGCGAGCTTTGAAGAAAATTTTGGGTTAAAATCTGAATTACTTCCAGCTTTTCTGCTTTGGTCAAAGCTAGAATTTCAGTTTCTAATTGTTTGACAGTCATTTTTTACCACTAGCCTTATGGTCTATAATATAGTTTATTAGTCTGGGTTCTATTCCCTCATTTTAGCTGTGCCACACCACTAGGTATGTCGCACTCAATCAATTTTTCAGTAATGGGTAATAAAGTTCGCCTCGACCACCAATACTACCAGCACGAATGCCTGCGACGGGACCAGTACCAATAAAGTAATCGACACGACCAGTACCCTTAATGGCGCTGCCAGTGTCCTGATCTAGCACATAGCGACTTACTTTACGGTATTCTAGTTGACCGTTGTTGAGAAAGGGAATAGGGGCATGAATCAGTGCTAAGGCTCCTGGAGGCATGAGGGATTTATCTGTGGCGATAGAGCGCTCAGCAGTCAAAGGGACTTGGAGACTGCCACTAGCAGGTTGTCCGTAAGTTTCCTTGAAGAAAATAAACCGTTTATTCCGAGGCAAATATTGACTCATCAAGTTCGGGTTTTTGTGGAAATAGTTGGTCATCACTGGTATCGTCATACCACTGAGGGGTAATCTACCATCTTTAGCTAGTTCTCGACCAACGCTGTTATAGGGGTAATTGTTACTACCTGCGTAGCCAATAGTTACGATCTTCCCATCAGGTAAACGGAGTTGGGAAGCACCTTGGATATGAACCAAAAAAGCCTCGAAGCGATCGCGCAACCAGTAAAGTTCTAGACCTCGCAGGGGACTGTTTCTTCCTGTACCATCGGCTCCTTCTAACTGAGCACGAGTGGGGTGAGGCTTACGCCAACTTGCCAAGTTAGCCGGTTTTCGATAAAGAGGATAGCGATATTCAGCACTTGGCGTCCGACTAGCGGCATAAATTGGCTCAAAGTAACCAGTGAAATAGACTGTACCCCGACGATCATTACCAACCGACTTATAGAAAATAAACTCGCGATTGATCGCCGCTTGCAGTTCTATTGGGGAATTAGTTGTGAGTAATAGTTCGCGGAAACGGAGTAGGGAGCTTCGGACACGAGTTAGGGTGACTCCTCTAACTGGATACCGCTGGTAAGCTCGAACAGCTGCTGCTGTATTAAGATAGCGGAGGCTATGATCTATGGAGCTGATTAATGCCTCACGGTCCCCTCGTTGCCCTAAGCTTCCCCACAGCTGTTCATCAAAACCCAAGGAATTGGTTGTTGTCTGAGTAGAACTCGGACTCACTACTTGGAGTGGCACACGAGCTAGGGTAGAAGGGCTAGCAGTTAAGATGGCTAGGGCTAAACTCAAAGAGAGCCAGGTAAATTTTTTTCTCATACTCAAACAAAAAAGTCAACTCATTTTGGACTCCGTTAGTGTAGTGGCGTGGTACACCTAAAATGGCAGAATAATCTATCTTCCCTAAAAACGCTCGACACTACCAGAGAAGATTGGTTCGACTCGAATAGCATTGACGCTGGAAGGACGCACCACCATGTACTCATTCTTAACATTTTTCATCGGTACGCTGATGAAGTCCTGGGAAGTAGCTTTGGGCATTAGTTCACCGCTGTACCACTTCTGAAATTCTTGAATGGTCGAAAAACGCACTTCCTCCCGGTGTCCACCGGACAACATGATGTGTACAGCGTATTCATCTGGGGTTCTTGGCATGAAAAATAATCCTTAGTCCATCCAAATCATTATGAGACTAACAAGGTGTAAAATCACGCCTAGTTAGGCTGATAGATCAGCAAGATACACCTAAAGCCAAATCAGGTCAAGCAATTGAAGATTGAAGATTTAAAATCTTCAATTCTTTAATCTAAAATCTAAAATCTAAAATCTCTATGTCAATAAGTTAAATCTTTGCAGCATAGTTTCCATGACGGTGGAGAGGGAAGATTGCAGGTCATTTGGTGTTTTAAATGACAGCTGTTGGTAGTTGGGCAAGTCAAAGGGAAACTGTCCTGATAAATTGGGGCGTTCCATCTGTACGAGCAAAATTTGTTCCTGACGTTTGGCACTTAAAGCATAACCAAGTTCCACACAGACATTCGGACTAGGTATCACTAAAGGTATATTTTCCTGATCCAAGGCAACTACTGGTGTCCTATCGGCGATAAAAATCAAGCTTTTGCGGATTTTGCGCATCTGGGTACTGCTCAACCGCATCGGTTCACCAGCTTTGCGGCTAGAGGTTTCTAGGGTTAGACAGACACGTAAACGCTGATTGAAGGTTGCCAAAATATTGCTCAAGGCATTACCCAAAGCGTCCCTAGCAGCATCGTATTCAGTTTGGCAGCTCAAAAAGATGATGGGCTCCAATTGTGCCATCACATCTAACTTAGTGAAATAGATTTCGTGAGAAATCAAGTCAATATTGGAGATAGCGTAAGTGCCACTACCTTCGATATAAAACTCGATTGCTTCCCCTTCTAAGTAGCGCTTAAACCATTCTGCGTTTTTGACGTCCTGGCTATCGTCCAAAAAGTCAACTCTTAAACCAGATTTAAGCAAGCTACTTTTACTCAAGCGTAGATCTTGAGGGCGTTGTTCTAGTTCTCTTACTGGTTCATAATGCTCTCTATACCAAGCTTTCAGAACAATAATGGCCATGATGTCTTACTGGAGGCACGGTTTCCCGACACCCGAAGCTAAAATTCCCGTTCAGGAATCTTAGCAGTAAGCGGAGATATCTTCACCACATTCATCTGCCAAATAACACATAGCGCGGAAGCGTAGTGCTACTGTTTCCTCATACAGAGGATTAAGTTTGCACAGGGGGGGAATGTGAAGCAGGGTGTGACCAAATAACTTGATGTCCCGCTCAAAGGGGCACTGGGAGGGGATCAATCGACAGAGGTAGTGTGCCTGTTTCGGGTTATCTACTTCAATTTGATCGAGCCACTGCCGTGCTGATCCCAGTGGGTTCAGGGTTGGTTTAGTTTTGAAGAGTTTAGCCGGGAATGTGTTCTTGGAGGAAGACTCTCGGGGAGCAATCCAAATCCAACTTGAAATAAATAACTTCTTTGCTGTATAATCAAATACACTCATAACCAAATTCCTGTGTTTGAAGACAGTGAACTAGACCACCTGTAACTTAACTACAACTGCTCACTAGCTCATACCGGAAACACATCCGTAAAGTTTCCGTGTAATTACCTCTCGATAAAGTAGCTTTCAGCTGGGGGCACAAAGCCCTCCTGGTGGAGCTCTTAACAAAGGTAATCCCTTTATAGCTTAGTAAAGCTAAAGTTGTTATGACATGTGTCACGGTTCAGTGGTGTTTAACCTTCTCAAAGTTTTGTGAGGGTCAATATGTGCTGCTTGTATACGCAGCTCATCTTAAAACAGAATTAGTCTAGGTAAAATTACTCAACAACAGTAATACCATAAGGAAAAAATACTAATCTGGCGAGTACAGATAGGGTATTTATCAGAATTTTTAAAAGTAAACTGCTCTGTTGGGTCACCATCTGAAGCAATCATTACTTGGCGTGAGCAACTCCGCTGGACTTGGGGTTTGTCCGGAAGTAATG
>JAAHGR010000418.1 GCA_010672425.1 Symploca sp. SIO2E6 | reverse complement strand
TCATTTGTCATTGGTCATTTGTAAGGGTTTGAGCAGTATTTACGTTTTGTAACATAGTTCGGTTTATTTCCACCTACCTACTTATTGTAGCGATATGTCTTTAATCCCCCCATCCAATACTGCTCGGTTAAGAGAGTGTGGGGAGTATGGGAGGTGTGGGGAGAAAGAGGGACAAAACCAGAGTAGTATTGTCCCCCCATCTCCCTTGTCTCCCTTGTCTCCCTTGTCCTCCCCATCTTCATTGGGAGGTGTGGGGAAAAAGAGTGAGGGATTACATAAAAATCATCCTTTAGTTAGAGCAGGAGGCCAAAAATACTCTAACTTTAGATCAATACCTGGATATAATTGAGAGCAAACAACATATCAAGACTTAACTTTTATTTAAACTTGCTCACAACTCAGGGCGCTACTACTTGTATCGTAATATCACCAAACAGTAACCATACAAGGAGAAGCAGCTATGCTGGGTATTGTCGGATACCCAATTCTTGCCCAAATCGACGAGAGACGAAACTTAGTTGGCAATTAACAGCATGACTTCTACCTCTACCACAACTAGCGATTCCGCAAGTGGCAGTAAGTCAGAGGAAGCTTTGGATGTAGCCACCGTGATGCAAGCTTCCCAGGCTATTGGTAGTGAAATTGTCCTGGATAAGTTACTTGCTTCAGTAATAAAGATTCTCATGGAGAATGCTGGGGCGCAAATTGGTTACCTGATCCTGGAAACCAACGGAAAATTGCAAGTAGAAGCTTCAGGGGAAGTAAATCATGAGCGCCTAAAGGCGAGTTCGGAGTTGGGAGATCAAATCGCCCATAGTATAGTTAACTATGTCTGGCGCACGCAAAAAACTGTACTGTTAAATGATGCTACTGGGGAGGGTCAGTTTAGCAATGATGTTCATATCAAAGAGGATCAGCCTAAGTCAATTCTTTGTGCTCCCCTGATCAACCAGGATCAACTCAGTGGTATCGTCTATCTGGAGAATAATCTGACCACTAAAGCCTTTACTCCAGAAAAACTGCAAATCTTACAACTATTATCTGGGGAAGCCGCGATCGCGATCGCTCATGCCCGACTCTACCATAACTTAGAGCTCCAAGTTGCCGAATGCACCCAAGAACTTTGTGATACCTTGGCAGAACTCCAAGCTACCCAAGATAAACTGGTAGAATCTGAGAAAATGGCAACCTTAGGCAGTATGGTAGCAGGAGTTGCTCATGAAATCAATACCCCGATTGGTATCGGGGTTACCGCTGCTTCCCTGTTAGCTGAGAAAACTACTGCCTTTGTCGAGACTTATCAAAGTGGGAAGATGAAGCGTTCCCAACTAGAAAAATTTCTGGACACTGTCATGGAGAGCAGTAGTATGATTTTGAGTAATCTCCACCGCGCTGCTGACTTAATTGGGAGTTTCCAACAGGTAGCGGTAGACCAGTCAACCGAAGACAGACGAAGCTTCCAGCTCAAACAGTATCTAGTAGAAATTTTACTTCCCCTCAAACCCAAGTTGAAAACTACTCAACATCGGGTACAAATTCGGGGGGATGAAACTCTCTCCCTCGATACTTATCCTGGTGCATTATCACAGATTATCATCAATCTGGTGATCAATTCCCTTACCCATGCCTACTCCCCAGAGGATTCTGGAGTACTGGTATTTGACTGGAAACAGGTGGGTAAACAGGTGCTGATTGAATATGCCGATGATGGCAAAGGTATTCCCCAAGAAAGCTTAAGCCAAATTTTTGACCCCTTCTTCACCACCAAGCGGGGTCAAGGAGGTACAGGTTTGGGTTTACATATTGTCTATAATCTGGTTACGCAAAAACTTGGTGGCACAATTGTCTGTAAATCCCAAGTGGGTGTAGGAACAAAATTTATCATCAGGTTGCCAATTGTGTAGGTGTTAGGTATTAGGTATGAGGTATTAGGTGTTAGGTGTGATGTCAAACGAAAATCAAAAACAGCCCATTATTCAAAATGAAGAGCAATTAATCTTTTTTGATGAAGAGCAATTAATTGCCAACGATGGAGAAGAGAGTCCATTAGTTGTTACCTATCCCGACAATTCATCCCTCACCCCAGAAGAAAGTTGGAAGATCCTCATTGTCGATGATGAAGTTGAGATTCACCAAATCACCAAGCTAGCGCTGGATGACTTTACCTTTGGTGGCAAACCTTTAACCTTTCTTAGCGCTTATTCAGGAGCAGCAGCCAAGGAGTTAATCAAACAACACCCGGATACTGCCCTGATTTTACTAGACGTAGTAATGGAAAGCGATGAGGCAGGTTTGGAGGTAGTCAAATACATCCGTAATGTACTAGGTAATTTGTTGGTACGAATTATTTTACACACGGGTCAGCCAGGAAAAGCACCAGAAGAGCTGGTGATTACTCACTACGATATTAATGGCTATAACAGTAAAACTGAATTAACTACTCGCAAACTCTTTACCACCATAGTCAGTGCTTTAAGATCATTTCGCACCCTCACTAGGTTGGAAGATAGCAGAAGAGAATTGGCACAAGTGGCTACTGCCGCAGCCAGGTTTGTACCCTATCAATTCTTAAGCTTTCTGCACAAAGAAAGTATAAACGATGTCAAACTCGGGGACTCGGTACAGGCAACCATGACGATTCTCTTTGCCGACATTCGCTCGTTTACTAACCTCTCAGAAACCCTGTATCCCCAGGAAAACTTTGATTTTCTCAACTCCTATCTGCGGCATATTGGTCCAGTTATTCGTCAGCACCACGGCTTTATTGATAAATATATTGGTGATGGGGTAATGGCTTTGTTTCCCGAAACTGCTGATGATGCTATTCAAGCAGCAATTGAGATGCAAAAGCAGGTGACAACCTATAATCAACACCGCCAAAACAGTGGCTACCAACCTATCAGCATTGGTATTGGAGTCCATAGCGGCAGTATGATGCTGGGTATTATTGGAGAGGAAGAGCGATTGGAGAGTACAGTGATTGCTGATGCGGTGAATCTGGCATCTCGCCTGGAAGGCTTAACCAAGCTTTACGGTGCAGGTATCATCACTACTGTTCAAACCCTGTCTCAGTTAGATGAACCTCAAAAGTATACTTGCCGGTTTCTTGACAGAGTCAAAGTCAAAGGAAAACAAGAACCGGTAGCGGTGTTTGAAATTTATGATGGTGACTCTGAGTCTCTCCAAAAACTCAAAAACAAAACCCACACGGACTTTGAGCACGGCATTTGGCTCTATTACCAACAAAATTTCACCGAGGCACAGCAACGTTTCCAACGGGTTTTGCAAATCAATAACCAAGATTCAGCCGCTCGCCTTTATTTGGAGCGCTGTGAAGTATCACAACAAACTGGATTACCCTTGAAATGGGAAGGAATTGATGTTTTGCGTAAAAAAGGATCAAGTTAGGTGTTAGGTGTTAGGTGTTAGGTGGGGCAAAAAGGGGCTCCTGTAAAATAGGTGTTATTCTTATGTTACCATTGATATTGATACAGTTGAAACTCATGATGCATTTAAATGAAAATGATTAAAGATATTGAAATAAGTAATTTTAGATGCTTTGAAAACAGCAAATTTTCTGGTTTTGAAAGGCGAAATCTTAATTGGCCTCGCAATCCGCCGGTCGTTTAAACGACCGGCTAATAGATCAAGTCAACTAAAGTGGACTGAAATTCTTATCATCCAGTCTCCTTAGAAGACTTTATCAGAAAATCTCTTGGTTACAGATATATTCCAGTCCGTTTTAACGGACTTGAGCTATTAGCCAGGGAATTAATTCCCTGGCGGTTTTGCTACTTACTTTTCCCACCAAACCCTGACGCGATCGCAACTTTATCTTCCCAGAACCATTAATACTAAATCCGGGTTAGTCACCCCCGTTATCTTGGGAATAAGGCAGAAGGCAGATGGCAGATGGCAGAAGGAAAAGAAGGTTTAAGCGAAACCGGGGGTTTGAAAGGCGGATTTGGTATAACTGCGGTAAATAGTATACCACCGAGTTTAACGGGTTTTGCTACTGAGTGCGAAGATGGAATACAACTCTACCCAGACTATGAATGATACTCAATTACGGCTCAAAGCGATCGCACTGAGCAATGTGATCAGTACTATCCTCAACAGAGTCGTTAAACAAAAAGGAAAAATGAATCAATACAGCATGGTTATCCAATGGTCAGAGGAAGACCAACTTTTCTTGGTAACAATTCCCGAATTTGCTGAGCGAGTTGTCATGCCTTGTACCCACGGAAACACTCGTGAAGAAGCTATTCGTAGGGGAGAAGAGGTAATTGAAATGTACTTGGAAGCTTGGCAGGCGGAGGAAAAATCAATCCCCTCTCCAAGGGTTTTTCAAGTTGCCTGAAGTCACATCTTGCAAAGCTTCAACAATACTCATTACTCATTACTCATTACTCATTACTCATTACTTATTCAGCAGACCCCAAGTAGTATTACCCCACACTCTTCAAAACCTTTGGCCAATACCAAACTGGAGTTTGCTGTTACCTTGAGCATTAAAGCCGTAATCTGCTCTGAGGATACCGATGGGTGAGTCTACCCGCAAACCGGCGCCGTAACCAAAGCCACTTCCTGGTTTACCTCTGACTATTCCTGGTTCTCCTGGTACACTAGGTGCAGAACCTAAGTCGGAGGCAAAGTCAGCAAACAAGACTGCACCTACGGGATTGAAGATGGGGATACGATACTCAGCGGAGGCTAACACATAGCTGCGACCACTGGCAACATCACCACTGCTGTAACCTCGCACAGAATTCTGACCCCCTAAGTTAAAGGCGCGGTAAGGAGGTAAGTCACCAATGGTTGTGCCTCCTTGGACATTAAAAGCTAGCACTTCTGGGTTGTCACTACCGAATAAACTGAGTCTTTGGTAATGAGAGTAATTTGCCTGAAGCCGGTTCATTAGAATATTACCGCTGCCTATTGGTAAAGATTGCTCTGTGCTGAAGCTGAGGAGGGAACCTTGGGTAGGATTAAGGGGGTTATCCCGTTGGTCATTAGCTACTTCCAGGGATAAACTTACTAAGTCATCAATACCAGTATCGCTGAAAGAGAGGGGATTACCTAAAGGGTCTTCTGGGAGGAGATTACCATCGCGATCGCGTATACTGGTACGCTCGTAGTTCAAGCCGACTGAAGTATCCCAGTCTTTTACTGGTTTAGTCAAGGTGATACCACCGCCAAAATGTCCTTCGTTGGGAGTTTCAAACTCTTGATTACCCTCTAAAGGTAAATCCCCCTCAAAGGTGCGGGATACGGTGCGACGGCGAAAGGCTTCTACATTATAGCCCGGTTTATCCGGGTTGGTAGCGCGATAAGGACTGCCATAATTCCCTTCAAACTGTAGATCCCGTGGACTTAACTGCACCTCAAATCCTAGCTTCTGGTTAACACCACCGATGTTATTGTCTTTGTAACTAATTGTGCCGAAAATGCCATGGGTATCATTGTAACCACCACCAACATTAACTGTACGAGCCGCTCTTTCTGTAAGTTCGTAAGTGACATCAATTTTTCTAGCATCACCGTTGAGGGAGATATCAACTTGGTTAAATAACCCTAGTTGGTAAAGCTGCTGTAAGTCCTGCTGCGCTACATCCATACGGAATAGTTGACCGGATTTCAATTGTAAGTCTTCTTTCAGAAACTCTTCCCGGGTACGGCCTTGGCTTGGTTTACCCTCTTCATCCAAAAAGCCCAGATTGATCTCCCCAATTACCCCTTCAGCTACCTCAATTTTGACTATACCATTAGCTGTTGGTTGCACTGCGATTACCTGAGCGATCGCATAACCATTATCTTTGTACCATTGATTGAGTTTTTCTGCTCCCTGATTGAGGGTAACAGGATTAATTGGGTTATCTAATTGGGATTGGAACAAATCATTGGCGATGTCTGGGGTAAGTACCTGATTACCAGAGAGTTGGACAGATTTCACCACTACCGGTGTCACTTGATAGACTACATCCCAGCCATCTTGATTACTGGCTGGGGTTGCACTCGCCTCGGTAAATAAACCTGTATTTAAAATTGCTGCCACATCTTTTTCTAGTTGGTTGTGACTAGTGGAACCACCGGGACGAGTACTAATTTGCTTGAAGATAACTTGCTCTAATTCTGCCGATACACCGACTATCTGAACATCGGTAGCCGTAACAGCTAAATCATTTATAATAGTATGGTTACTGCTAGATCTAGCAGAGATATCGTTGGTTGGGGAAAGGTTCGGATTAGCCAATGCCTGGGTAGTTAACTGAGGCAGAAGGCAAAAGGCCAAACCCACCCCTAACCCCTCCCAGGAGGGGAACCTGAGGCAGAACCCACCTTTTTTAACTGACGGCTTATTTTCGCCGCGCTGCTCTAGAGTAAGGGTAATGAAGGTAGAAATTGATAAAATTTTGTACAACATAACAGTAGCCTCAATAATTGGTCAGTAGGGTTCACAATTCCTTGGATAGGTGGTTAATCTGACCAATGGCTTATAGCTACAGTTCCACATACTGTGCCACCTTCGTATCTGACACAAGGAAAGGGGCGGGTAAGAGAATGAAGAATTAAGAATGTAGAATGTAGAATTGGGAATTAAGACAAAATTCTGCAAATTTGTAGGGGCAGGTAAGAGAATGAAGAATTAAGAATGTAGAATGTAGAATTGGGAATTAAGACAAAACCCGTAAATTTGTAGGGGCGGGTAAGAGAATGAAGAATTAAGAATGTAGAATGTAGAATTGGGAATTAAGACAAAATCCCACAAATTCGTAGGGGTGGGTAAGAGAATGAAGAATTAAGAATGTAGAATGTAGAATTGTGCATTAATACAAAATCCCGTAAATTTGTAGGGGCGGGTAAGAGAATGTAGAATGTAGAATGTAGAATGTAGAATTGGGAATTAAGACAAAATCCCACAAATTCGTAGGGGCGGGTAAGAGAATGTAGAATGTAGAATGTAGAATTGGGAATTAAGACAAAATCCCACAAATTCGTAGGGGCGGGTAAGAGAATGAAGAATTAAGAATGTAGAATGTAGAATTGGGAATTAAGACAAAATCCCACAAA
>JAAHGR010000417.1 GCA_010672425.1 Symploca sp. SIO2E6 | reverse complement strand
CTTCGACCACCTCTGCTTCTACAGGAAGGGGTCTCGTACAGCACAAATATTGGTTCTCATCGTAAATATGTGTTGTGCCATTCAAGTAGGCTCGCTTACTACCTTGAACAATGGCACAAATGCTGGGCTCATATACTCCCAGTATTGGTTTCACAGGATGAATCGTTCGATATAGCTGTAATCCCTCCAGTGGGGTATTGGTCACGCCCTCTTCAAGCGTGTGTCGATCAATGAGCTGGATAATTTCACTTTTTTTCATACATCTAAAATGGTTTATTTCGCCTATTTTTTCATGTCCGTGAGATAAATAGGCAAAAAAATGAGAGAAAAAAAGCTGTTTTATTGCTAATCAAGAGACTAACCTACAAATAGATTTAGAAGGACTTGAACATGTCAAACCTTATCCTTAATTTTGGAAAAAACGAAATTTCTTTCACAAGCCAAGGATATACCCTTGCTGCAAATCTCTATGTACCTGAAGGTTTTGATGCCTCTGATAGCTATCCAACAGTGATCTACTCCCCGCCCTTCAACCAGGTGAAGGAACAGAGTGGTGCTATCTATTGCCGCAAGCTGGCTGAGAGGGGCTATGTCGCACTAGCTTTTGACCATATCGGCTATGGCGACAGTGAAGGCGAAATTCGCAATTATGAAAATTCTTTTATCAAGATGGAGAGTATTCGCGACGGAGTCAGTTTTCTGGGCACTTTACCCTTTGTAGATCGCTCGCGACTATTTGGTCTAGGTATGTGTGCCAGTGGCGGCTACATAGCCCTAGTAGCGACAAGTGACAAACGGCTCAAGGCTATTGCTACTGTCTCTGGCATGATGAGCAATCAAGCAAGTTATTTCCAAACCATGGACCGCGAAACTGTCTGCGCTGTCATTGCGGCAGCGAATGCAGGACGGCAGAAATTTTATGAGACTGGTGAGGTTGAATATATAGACGGACTTGGTATGGAGAATTTGGATCTCAACACCCTAGACAAGGATTCCGCTCAGTATGAAGGTTATAAGTACTATTTAACTAAGCGAGCTGGAGCCCAAACTTATCCGAATTACTCCCACAAGTCACCCACCTTTTTCCTAGAAGCGCCGATGCTGGCTGACGCCCAGTCCTATGCACCCTACCTCTACACGCCCTATATCGGCATCTATGGTGAGAAGGCATTGCAGGACACTGGACTGTTGACGGTAAAATTCTATGAGGCTGCGAGTGAACCAAAAGAGTTGGTTGAGCTCTCAGGTGCAAGCCATGTGTCGCTGTATGACATCGACGAAGATGTGGATCGCGCTGTTGCTGCAATGGATGTGTTTTTCCAGAAACACGGTGGCAAGTAAGCTGTAGCCATTTGCCCCAGAACTTGATATTATTCCGCAAGGTTGCTGGGTCAAACAATTGAAGATTAAAGATTTATTCCATAAATAAATTTAGGGGTTTCTGACCCTTTTATTCTTCAATCTAAAATCTAAAATCTAAAATCCAAAATTTTTCTGGTCAATCTTAGTCCTGGTTGTTTAAAATATTCTCTACCCAAATTGCATCAGTAGCAGATAGGGCAGGAATAATTTTTTGTTTGTAATCAATGATTAAATCATAGCGTCCTTGATCATAGACTTGATGTAAAATACTTTGCAAATCTAGATTTATCTCTGGATCTTCCAGACTCAGAGGTAAGGAAAAAACTGGAATTGCATCTTGAAGTTTAAAAGCATAGAGATGTGCTTGAGGACGCTGATTACTGGGACTGACTAAAAGACGATAATCATGCTCGATACTCTGATATAGCACAATCATTGAGTTTCCTTGACGCAGTAAGTCTATTTCGACAAAATTTGTATAGCTATTTAAAATAAGCTGACGTTTTTTTCGTATTTTGTCCGCCCTTTGCCTAGATACTTATTGATTGGGGAAAGAATTTTTATAGCCGTAACAACTTCTCCTGTACCAACTCTCCTCACTTCTAGATATCCTTGCTTAATCTTCGTAGACTTTTCTCCATCGGTTTCATAGATACGTACTTCCACCGCAACCACATATTTAGGAGCTAACTGTTGGTTTAATAAGCGAGCAATTTCCGTAATCAGCCAATGATGTAAACTTGACCAATAAGCCGAATTTTCTAAGTAGGGATTCATTCCAGGAAAGGGTGAGGGCATGGTAAGTTATCCTTAAATGGAGTTTTTAAGTACAAGCAAAGGGTATTCCCATGGTACAGACACCAAAAAAGCTGTTGACACTGGAGGAATTTCTGGAATTACCGGAGACGGAACCCGCTAGTGAGTATATTGACGGAGCAATAATCGAGAAAACTATGCCCCAAGGAAAGCACAGTATCCTGCAACGAGAATTAAGTTTTGTCTTAACAGCCACATTCAGATCAGATAAAACAGCTCAGGCTTTCCCTGAGTTGCGTTGTACCTTTGGAGGACGATCTATTGTTCCAGATCTAGCAATTTTTCGTACTCAGCGCATTCCCAGAGATAGTAATGGAGATGTTGCCAATATATTTAACCTCCATCCAGATTGGACAATTGAAATCCTGTCTCCTAATCAAAGCCACACTAAAGTTGTTCGTAACATTCGACCCTGCCTCGATAATGGCACTGAAATGGGTTGGTTGTTAGATCCAGACGAATCTTGCATTTTTGTCTATGGTGCAGATAAATTAGTTCAGGTGTTTGAAAAAACAGATTTGGTATTACCAGTGCCAGAGTTTGCTCAGGCGATTCATCTTAAAGTAGGAGAGATATTTGATTGGCTGAAATCATAAAGGCTAGGGTTTGCTGAATGAGTAATGAGTAATGAGTAATAAGTAATAAGTCAAGAGTTCGTGTTTTGATTCTCGGGTGAAAGTGCCAGGGTTTTTGATCCAAAAAATACCAAAACCTTGCACATATTTCGCTTTAGAAAAGCATGAAGCCATTGTCTGGCATGGCTTACACACTTATACAGTAGACCCGATCTATCTTATCCTGAACTTTGAACTTTGAACTTTGAACTTTGAACCTTGAACCTTGAACTTTGAATTATTTAAGACATTACCAAACCAGTTTTAAATTCAAACTAAATCCCGGTAATACATCTTCCCCAGATAGAATTTGAGGATCTTTCAATACCTTAACCGCTTGTTGAGGCTGATAAATTTCTACGATTCTATTTTTAGGATCGATTAACCAGCCTAAACGGATACCATTATCTAAATATTCCTGCATTTTCTCTCTTAAACTTTGTATAGTATCAGTAGGTGAACGCAACTCAACCACAAAATCGGGACAAAGAGGTGGAAAAGTCTCTTTTTGTTCTGGTGTCAGTTCATCCCAGCGTTCTTTAGTTACCCAACTAACATCAGGAGAGCGCTTTGCACCATTAGGCAGGCAAAAAGCTGTTGAAGAATCAAAAACCTCTCCAAGTTGGGTTTGATTGTTCCAAATCACAAATTGTGCTGACAACTGGGCATTACGCTTGCCTGTATTACCTCCTGTAGGGGGCATAATAATTAATTCTCCCTGAGCATTACTCTCAATACGCAAATCTTGGTTGGCAGTAGCCAAGGCTTGAAATTGTTCTTCTGTTACCCTAAAGCGAGGGGGAATACTAATGGTATTCATGATTAAGCAATGACAAATTATCTATTTTATCCTGTTTAAGACATTGCCAACATCCTTTGAATCGGCTTCAGCGCCGCCACCCGGATATCTTCCGGTAAGGTAATTTCCGGTGTCCGATGCTTCATCGCTAAATACAACTTCTCCAGAGTATTCAGCCGCATATGGGGACATTCATTACAGGCACAGTTATTCATCGCTGGCGCCGGAATAAATTGCTTGTGGGGTGCATCCTTTTGCATTTGGTGAATAATTCCTGGCTCAGTGGCCACAATAAATTGCTCAGCAGCCGTGGCTTGGCAATATTTCAATAAACCTGTAGTGGAGCCAATATAATCAGCATGGCGTAACACAGCTTGCTCGCATTCAGGATGAGCAATAATTTCTGCTTCGGGATGCTCTATTTTTAGTTGGACAATCTTTTTCTCAGAAAAGATCTCGTGAACTATACAAGCCCCTTCCCAGAGTACCAAATTTCTCCCAGTTTGCTCCATGACATAGCGACCAAGATTTTTATCCGGAGCAAAAATGATCGGTTGGTCTGGGGGAATTTGCTGAACAATTTTGACGGAATTGGAACTGGTGCAGATAATATCACTCATCGCCTTAATGGCAGCAGAGCAATTAATATATGACACCACTAGATGATCTGGGTGAGCAGCTTTGAAAGCAGCAAACTCTTGGGGAGGACAACTATCAGCCAGGGAGCAACCAGCATCTAAATCCGGCAGTAAGACCAATTTATGCGGATTCAGGATTTTGGCAGTTTCTGCCATGAAATGCACCCCAGCAAAGACGATAACCTCAGCATCCGTAGCCGCTGCCTGCTGGGAAAGGCCCAAGGAATCACCGATATAGTCAGCAATATCCTGAATATCAGGCTCTTGATAGTAGTGAGCGAGAATGACCGCGTTTAACTCTTGCTTGAGGTCTTCAATCGCTGCAAATAGGTCATTGGGGATTAATGTATTTGGTCGCAGGCTAGTTACAAACATATGATTAATCAAGTATTTGCCATAAGGTTAAACCAGTCATTATTGCACGGCAAAGACTGTATTTTGCTTTGGGTTATCTCATTTTACCGAAATTGCTATTTGGTTGGGATAGGTGATTTCCTTCACGCTACACTAAGCTAAGACGCATTTCCATTGGTTAGTCCTAATCTGGTGCGTCGGGTGCATCAGCGCCAATAACTCCCTTCGGGAGAGGAAACAGCTCATCTGGCAACAAACAACAGTAAAATTTGTTCCAATGGCAAATTCGAGACAACTGGCTGTTCGGTTAGGGGAGTTGTGAGGGCAGCGAAACCTAAACCAACGGGGATGCGATGTGCTCTGCTTGGTAACGAAGCGGGAGAAGTCTAACTACTGTAGCCGTGTTCATGGAAAAGATGGATCAAAGATGACAAAAATTTTGGTGATTGAAGACGAAGAACTAGTACGAGAGAATCTCCTAGATTTTCTTGAGGCTGAGGATTATCAAACCATTGATGCTTGTAATGGCAGGATTGGTGTCGAATTAGCTCAACAGCACTTACCCGATTTAATTATCTGCGACGTAATGATGCCGGAACTTGACGGTCATGGCGTACTCGATAAACTGAGACAAAATTCAGCCACAGCTACAATTCCCTTTATCTTTCTCACCGCCAAAGCTGACAAAATGGATCGACGGGAGGGAATGGGACTGGGTGCGGATGATTACCTGACTAAGCCATTTACCATCAAAGAATTGAAGAATACTATCGAAGTTAGATTAGGAAAACAAAGGGAGATTAAGAAAAAATTCGATAACTTGCGTAATAGCATCACCTTGGCTTTGCCCCACGAAATGCGGACTTCTCTCAATGGTATTCTCGGCTCTTCCCAATTAATCATGGACCCGGATTCCTTAGAATCGGAAGAAATCCGGGAAATGGCAGAAACTATCTATAAGTCTGGTAAACGTTTATTAAGGTTAACAGAGAATTTTTTACGCTATACAGAAGTGGAAATCTTAGCAACAGATCCAGAGCGAGTTGCGCAACTGCAAAATAGTGTGAGTGGTTCTCCCCAAGAGCTGATCGCTAAGCTCAGTCAGGAAATAGCACACAAGCTAGGAAGGGGAGCCGATTTACAGCTACAGCTGCAAGAAGTATCTGTACGGATTGCTGATAGCCGACTCAAAACTATTGTTGAAGAATTAATTGATAATGCTTTTAAATTTTCCGAAGTGGGAACACCAGTGCAAGTGCTTAGTACTGTCCACAATGATACTTTTCTCCTCTCTATAAATGATCAAGGACGAGGTATGACTAGGGAACAGATTGCCAATTTGGGAGCTTACTTACAGTTTGAGCGTAAAGAATACGAACAGCAGGGTATTGGCTTAGGATTGGTGCTGGCTAAACGTTTAGCCGAACTACACAGCGGTCAATTAACGATAGAGAGTATCCCTGGTCAACAAACAACTGTTAAGGTTAACTTACCCCTATCTCGTTAGCAATTATTTCATTTGTTATTGGTTATTTGTTATTGGGCAGCAATTCTTCAACAAAAGACTAACAACCTAGGACAAGGAACTAGATGGCAGGACACAGTAAATGGGCAAATATTAAGCGACAAAAAGCGAGAGTAGACGCAGTTAAGGGCAAAACTTTTGCTAAACTATCACGGGCGATTATTGTTGCTGCTCGTAGTGGTGTTCCTGACCCGGATGCCAACTTTCAGTTACGGAATGCAGTAGATAAAGCTAAAGCTGCTGGCATTCCCAATGACAATATTGAAAGAGCGATCGCTAAAGGCTCAGGGTCACTGGGAGCCGAGGGAAACCATCTCGAAGAGATTCGCTATGAGGGTTACGGAGTTGCTGGTGTGGCGGTTTTGATTGAGGCTCTCACCGACAATCGCAATCGTACTGCTGCGGATCTGCGCTCAGCATTTACGAAAAATGGGGGCAACCTTGGCGAAACTGGCTGCGTCAGCTGGATGTTTGAGCAGAAGGGTGTGGTTACCCTGGCTGGTACAGTTGAGGAAGATCAGCTGTTAGAAGTGGCATTAGAGGGGGGAGCAGAAGATGTCAAAACCGACACAGAACTGTCCGAGGTATTTACGGAAGTAAGTAACCTAGAAACCTTAAATCAAATTTTGAAGTATCAGGGTTTGCCAGTAGTTGAAGCAGAATTGCGTTGGATTCCAGAAAATACGGTAGAGTTGACTGACCCAGATGTAGCACGATCGCTCCTCAAATTGATGGATGCATTAGAAGAGTTGGATGATGTGCAAAATGTTACTGCTAATTTTGAGATGACCGATGAGCTCATGTCCCTGAGTATGAGTTGATGGGGGGATGGGGAGATGGAGGGATGGGGAGATGAGGGGATGGGGGGATAGGGAGATGGGGAGATGGGGAGATGGGGAGTAGGAAAGAAACCGAAATATATCCTCTCTTCTTTTGAAGGAGAGGTAATTATTAATTAGGGTTTGCTGA
>JAAHGR010000416.1 GCA_010672425.1 Symploca sp. SIO2E6 | reverse complement strand
TACATCCGCGCATCTTCTGCTACAGCATCATCATTGGTAACAACTAAACCACCATCGCCATAGGCTCCCAAATTCTTGGAAGGGAAAAATGAAAATGCTCCCACATCTCCAATGGTACCGGTAAACTTGCCCTCAATTTCTGCTTGCACTGCTTCTGATGTACCAAAATACCTAGCGCCAAAAGACTGAGCACAATCTTCAATTACCTTGAGACTGTGGGATTGAGCAATTTCGTTGATTTGCCCCATTAAAGCAGGATTACCATAAAGATGAACCGGTAGAATTGCCTTGGTGTGAGGAGTGATTTTTTCCTTAATTACCTTGGGGTCAAGATTAAATGTCTTAGCATCAATATCAACAAAAACCGGCTTTGCCCCTACATTACTAATGGACTCGGCAGTAGCAAAAAAGGAAAAGGGAGTGGTAATTACTTCATCCCCTGCACCAATTCCCAAGGATCTCAACCCAATGACTAAAGCATCTGTCCCTGAATTGACTCCAATGGCGTGCTTTACCCCTAAATAGGCTGCAACTTCCTGCTCAAACTGCTTTACCTCCGGCCCCATAATAAAGCGGTTCGACTCTAAGACAGTATTAATTGCTGCTTGAACTTCTGCTTTGATTTGTTCGTATTGGGGTTTTAGGTCTAAAACGGGTATCTTCATTTAAATAAAATTTAACCTTTTAATACTTGTCCAAATAGGCTGGATTGGGCAAATGCAATTTGCCCCTACAATTACAAAATATTTCGCCAACAGCTCAAGATAACCTTTTCACTTCTTGTTCGGAAACTTGCTGATATTTGACCCCCATCGAATCTACTGCCAATCCTTCCCCATCAAACTCCAACACATCCCCATAGGCACTCATCCACCCGATAATTTTGGCGGGAACTCCGGCTACCATCCCGTAAGCTGGCACATCCTTGGTTACCACAGCGCCAGCTGCCACAAAGGCATACTCCTGTAACGTCACCCCACAAACAATCGTGGCATTGGCTCCAATACTCGCTCCCCGTTTGACTAAAGTTTGCAGGTAATCAGCGCTGGTATTGCGGGGAAACTCGCACCTCGGTGTTTTGATATTGGTAAACACCATACTGGGGCCACAAAAAACATAGTCTTCTAAAATGACCCCTTCGTACAGGGAGACATTGTTCTGAATTTTACAACCATTCCCGATCGCGACATTATTGGCTACTAAGACATTTTGACCAAAGGAACAATTTTGACCAATTTTTGCCTTGCCCATCACATGACAAAAATGCCAAATTTTCGTTCCTTTACCAATTTTGGCTCCCTCGTCGATATAAGCAGATTCATGAACAAAATAGTCAGCCATGTTAGGTGTTAGGTGTTAGGTGTTAGGACAGGCACCGATGCCTGTTCCACGGTAGTTTTATTGATTTAATTGGCTTAAATCAAAGTCGTTGAGCAAATAGTAGTGGGAGCATCTTGCTCCCTAGAATTTAAACACAGGCAGGATGCCTGTTCCACGGGAACCACTTAAAAGATTTGGGCTTATATTGATTAAATCTAAAATCTAAAATCTAAAATCTAAAATCTCATACTTTCCTGTGCTTTTTCCAGAATCTCTACCACTGCTACCCCATTCCAACCATCGGAAAGAGGCTGTTGACGAGTTGCGACACAATGTAAAAAATGCTCACATTCGAGCTTTAACGGTTCAGATGCGGTAACATCGGGACTCCAACTACCCCCATCCCGATTGCTCAAATCCTCATGCACCCCTTTGCGATAAACCGTCACCTGCTGGGATACCTCGTCGTAGACCAACATTTCCCTTTCCGCAATAACCGTAGTACTCCGCTTTAACTCTGGCCAGTACCAGGAACAATGTACATGACCGGTTTGCCCTCCCTCAAACTGCAAATCTACATAAACATTATCTTCAATTTGAGGTTGTAAAATCGCCTGTCCCTGAGCTTGTACCTGGGTTACGGTAGGATTGCCCAACAAATCTAACACAACTGAAACATCATGGGGAGCAAAAGACCACCAGACGTTTTCCTCCCTACGTACCCTACCTAATTTCACCCGTTGTGTCGCTACATGATAAACCTTGCCTGCTTTCCCACTAGCTAAATAACCCCGCATCCAAGCGATCGCTGGTTGATAGAGGAGCAGGTGACCTACCATCAGTATACGGGATTGCTGATCCGCATATTTAGCTAGAGCGATTGCCTCTTCCCTTCTGAGGGTCATGGGTTTTTCCACAAACACATCCTTACCCCCCTCTAATGCTGCCATTGCTAGCTGATAATGGGTAGGTGCAGGGGTTGCCAAGACTACTGCGGGAATATCTGTGGCGAGGACTTGTTGATAATCGCTATAAGTGATAATTCCTGGATAACTTTCTGAGATAGCTGCTCTTAAATCAGGATTCATCTCAGCAACTCCTGCCAAGGCTCCCAACTCAGAGAAGTTTTTCACGAGGTTTTTACCCCAGTTGCCTGCACCAACGACAATTACCTGATTCACAATAAAGTCACCTTTGTTTTGTCACCATCCAAGTGCCGAGTTATCCCTCGTGTATCCAGAATAGCTTGGGCTTGTTCCAGTAGGTTGGCATAATCAATTGGGCTGTGGTCTGTAGTAATAATTACCAAATCAGCACTGCTAATAGCCGTATCTGATAATTCCACCGAGGATAAAGTTTGCCCTGCTACTGCAATTTCTGGTACATAGGGGTCATGGTAAGTTAAAGTTGCCCCATCTGCTAAGAGGTAACTGATAATCGCCAAAGCCGGGGACTCTCGCCAATCTCCCAAATCCTTTTTATAGGCAACACCGATAATCAGTACTTTAGCTCTTGCTGGAGCGATACCCAAACGATTCAGCACTCGCCAAGCTTTTTCCCGGACAAACTCCGGCATCCTACGGTTAATTTCCCCAGCTAAAGCGATAAAATGGGTCTCAAAGTTAAATTCCTTGGCTTTCCACTCTAGGTAATGGGGGTCAAGGGGAATACAATGTCCCCCTACTCCTGGTCCTGGATAGAAGGGCATAATACCAAAGGGTTTAGTATTGGCAGCATCCAGTACTTCCCAGACATTCAAGTCCATGCGATCGCATAACAAAGCCAATTCATTAACTAAGGCAATGTTAACCGCCCTAAAGGTATTCTCAAACACCTTAACTAGTTCAGCTGCCTTGGCACTGGTAACTGGTACTACCTTTTCAATAGTCTGCTCATAAAAGAGGGTAGCTATTTCCAGGGATTGGGTATCTGAAGCTCCGACAACTTTATTAGTATTTTTAGTAGTGTAGCGTTTATTCCCCGGATCTACTCTTTCTGGGGAATGAGCCAAGAAAAAATCTTCCCCTTGCTTTAAGCCACTCAGCTGTTCTAGTACAGGACGCATTACTTCATCTGTAGTACCAGGATAAGTAGTAGATTCCAAGGTGACTAACTGACCGACTCTTAAATACTTACCAATTTCCCTAGTTACATTTTCAATGTAACTGAGATTGGGAGTAAGGTTTTTAGTCAAGGGAGTGGGTACACAAATGACAATGACATCCATTTGGGATATCCAGTCAAAGCTGCTGCTAGCTTTGAGTTTGCCCTTGTGGACTACCTGCTTCAACTCCTCATCTTTAATATCACTTATATAGTTATCAGCCTCATTAACCCGCTCTGCTCTTACGGGATTTTGCTCAATACCAAGTACAGAGAAACCAACTTTAGCTTTTTCGACGGCAAAGGGCAAGCCGACATATCCTAAACCAATGACACCAACAATGGCGGTATGTTCTTTAATTTTGTTTTTGAGTTCTAGCAAGATTTTCGCTTATATATTTAACAATCGCTAAATGTCAAACGCGAGCCAGATGCTTGCGAAGTCAGACGCGAGCGAGACGCTTGCGAAGTCAGACGCGAGCAAGATGCTCGCACTACTAAACTAGCATTTTAGGTGTGTCACGCCAGTGGGCTGGGTAAAGCTTTCTTCGAGACCAACCAACACGGGAGGGGGCTCTGTTGGGTCTCGTTGCCTCGACCCAACCTACATCTATTACATCATTTTAGCTGTGTCAGTCCAGTAGTTAAATTCACGGCTCTGGCCAAAAATTCTCACTCATGACTTGTTCCAAGGAAAAAGGACAGAGTTCAGGAAACTGCTCATCCGGCAAATCGGTTTCAATAATAGCTAAATCTCTTGCTTGCTCCCAGCTTTCACTCATTGCCTCCTCTAAACGAGATTTTAAACCGGGATTGCGTTGTAGTAATTTCGCGATCGCTCTCCTCTGTACACGAATCGTTGCTCGCCAACTATTCGTCCGTTTCCAATGTTGAACTTGCCAGTTTAATAAATGAGCAATTAACTGCATTAAGCGAGATTCCAGTTGTTCGTAGTGCCGCTTCCCCAAGTCTTCTAACTCCTCAACCAAATGGGGTAAATCCAACTGCTCGAACTTCCCTTGGCGCAGCAAACTCGATTGCTGGTGAACCCAAGAATAGAAGTCTTGCTCATAGAGAGTTGTACTCATATTTTCTACTGCAATACCATAATAGGCTGTGTCATGCCACTACTTAATTGCTCTAGCGAGCAAGATGCTCGCACTATCTGCTTTTAAACTTTCAAGATATAATTCAATAGCTTCTGTAATATTGTCAATTGTTTCTTCAAAGGTCTCTCCTTGAGAATGACAGCCTTTGAGAATAGGACAAAAAGCATGATAGCCTCCATCTTCTTCCCTTTCGATAATGACGGTGTAATTGTAAATTTGTTGGCTGTTATTGTTCATATATAGTTTTAACTATTGCTGGGATTAGCAAGAGGCCCCAATACGCTATGGTCAATATTGTCATACTGGATACCAGTTATCATCCAACAACTGCTCAAAGGAGTAGGGACAGTTATCTGGGATAGTATTGCTGGATAAGCCGGTTTTTTGGAGGACTATTTTCAAGGCTGTTCGATAGATAGATTCTAAGTCTTCCTTTAATTTATTTGCTAAGCTAGTTGTTAGAGCATCTCGTAAATCGGCTCTAAAAGCCGTGATTTCACCTTGCCAGTGACGACGATTCCTTTCCTGTTCTTCCTGCCAATATTCAAGCAATAACAGATGAACCATGATTTGCCTTAAGAGGCTTCTGACCTTGTTCAGATCCCTTTTGCCCAAACTCTCTAATTCCTCAATTAAATGCTCTAAATCTAATTCCCCTAAGCTATTTTCCTTCAAGAGGCTAATTGTTGCTTCTAACCAAAGATATTCATCAGTTTCATAGAGATGCTTGAGGGTTGGTTTGGTTAAATTTGACATTTTTGGTTATTTGGGGGGATTAGCACAGGCAGGATGCCTGTTCCACAGGAGTTGGCTTAATCTGCTTGAATTAGAGTTATGGCTTGCTGTTTAATCTGTTGGGCATCTATCCTAGCAACCAGTTCTAGTTCAGAATATTGTCCTTCAAAGGCTTCTAAAGCAGCCCGCTTAATAGCGGTATCAAAGGCATCTGTGACAATTTCTTGTAGTTCTGCTTCGGAAGCGTAATAACCTCCTGATTTCCTCCTCTTATTCACTCGTTTGATTTCCTTAGTCGCATTATAAATGGAAAACTCCCAGGAACGGGTAGTTCTTTGTTCTGCTGCTTGCTTGATCAGATGGAGGAGGAGAATCACTGCATGACTATAGATCTTATTAAGCTTATCTTCCTTGGACATCTCCTCCATTTCATCAATGAGAGTCAAAGCTTGGTCATAACTGTGCTCCTGGATATATTGCCTCAGTCTCAACAATTCTTCCATAGTTATTGCCGTAGGGGCGCACCGACGTGCGCCCTTGTTATGAGAGCATACGCTACTTATTGCCTATAGCGAGCAAGATGCTCGCACTACGTTATCAGCCATCGCTTAACCTTAATCCGGTAGAAAACCTTGAGCTAAAATCTCTTCTATCTCAAAAGGACAGGACAAGGGAAATCCTGCTTCAGGAAGATCTGTTTCTCTAGAGGCATCCCGTACTGCTTTTGGGTAAATCATCTCCAATCCCGGCTCCAACTGTCCCCTCAAACTCGGACTATCCATCAATAGTGCTTCGATTTCATCTCTTTGGTGCTGAATTGTCGCCAACCAACTTTTGCTTGGTTTTTCTGGTTGATATTGCCATTTGAGGAGGTGCATCACTAAAACTTGTAAGCGGCTGCGCAGTTGACGGAGATCTCGTTTGCCTATACTTTCTAGTTCTTCGGCAATATGCTCGACATCAATTTCTGCTAGACGACCATCTCGTAATAGTGCCACATTTTTATTCAGCCAAGCATAAAAATCTAGGTCGTATTCAGCCTGAAAATCCATTGTTTTTACCGCTCTAGCAAGAGTTTTTACACTTCTAGTGAGAAAAGTTTTTACCGCTCTAGCGAGCAAGATGCTCGCACTACGTCATCATCATTATACCAAATCCGGTATATATAAACCTGTTACATCCGACCCTGTAGAGACGTTGCAGGCAGAGACGTTGCAGGCAGAGACGTTGCAGGCAGAGACGTTCCATGGAACGTCTCTACAGAGTTTCTAACGCAACCCTTGCTCTCGTAATAAGGCATCCAGCCAAACCTTATCCTCCCCTTTCACAGAAGGTGTCGGCTCTTGACCATAATCCACTGTAAGATCAAAACCGGCTCTCTCATAGACTTGTGCCAAAACATCTTGCAAATCCACCCAAGGTTCCTCATCTTCCGAGGATAGGGGCAGCCGAAAAGTAGGAATGCGATCGCGAATACCAAATAAATACAACTGAGCATCAGGCCGCTGATTACTGCGACTAATCAAAATACTATACTTCCCTGATGACCTCTCCTCCAAAATCTCCATCGGCTTTCCCCCTCGCAGTAAATCAACCTCAACCAAATGAGTTAAGCTACCTAACACCTCTAGGCGTTTTCTTTCGTAGGTTGTTCGTCCTACTCCTGAACGCTTATTTTTAGGGGATAAAATCTCTATAGCCGTTACTACTGCTTCCGTACCAATTTCCCTAATTTCCAGGTAGCTTTCCCTAAACTCCTCTGGCATGGGTGTTCTCACTGTAATTGCTTCTGTGGCTGTCAATACTTTTGA
>JAAHGR010000415.1 GCA_010672425.1 Symploca sp. SIO2E6 | reverse complement strand
GCTTTGGGGAGGCTTCATCGGTTAGAAAAACCCGCTCATGAGAAAAATACGCCTATTTTTTCCACTATCGGTGCTTGATAAAAGCCTTGATATACAGGAGTTTCAGCTATTATTGTCACCCCGTCAGTATCAATATTGCCAGAGATGCAGGTTTTGCTGGTCAAGTAGCGACAACTGGTAGACCACTAATTATTCCGTTTGATGCCTATGATGCTCCTAATCCAGAAATAGTCCAAAAAACAGATCAGCAGACTGGTTATCGCACTTGTAGCTTGTTATGTATGCCAGTGTTTAATGCCGATAACGAGTTGATTGGTGTTACTCAATTAGTCAACAAAAAGAAACCAGGTAATTTTCCTCCCTACAATCCTGCTGATTGGCCTCAAGCACCGGATTGCTGGAAGGTAAGTTTTGATCGCAATGATCAAGAGTTTATGGAAGTTTTCAACTTACAAGCTGGTGTAGCCCTTCAGAATGCCAAACTATTTAGTACAGTTAAGCAACAAACTCAAGAGCAGCGAGGTCTGATCATTAACGCTTTCAGTGGAGTAATCTTTACTGATAAAATAGGTAAGATCACAGCAACCAATGAAACTGCTAAAGATTTACTAGGTTTGAGTGATCTACAGGGTAAGTCGGTATGTGACTTAATCCACCTTAAAGATGCTGACTTCGCTCAATGGTTTGATGCAGTGTTAGCCGCCAAGGATGAAAACAACCTTCAGCAAGACTATCCAGAGCAAACTTTATTGTCCTACGGAGCGAAACAAGAATACACTGTCAATTTGTCTATGATCCTAAATTTGGACAAAAGTGACGCCACCCAAGTCGCTAACACCTTGGTGATCATTAATGAGGATTAATCGCATCCACCGTAGGGGCGTATTGCATACGCCCCCGTATTGCATACGCCCCCGTATTGCATACGCCCCCGTATTGCATACGCCTCATGCTAAGAAGAGGGACTTTCCTTAGTCATCAGGTACAGGTAGATAAGGATAGCGGCACCAATTATCATCCCCAAAGGTTGGGCAAAAGACAAAAGCTCCACAAAAATTCCGATAATTCCCACTGTCGTAAGCAAAGAGTTTTGGTTATTCATCATGCCTTGATTAACTTGGTGGACAATTCTATTGTTAGCTAGGGCTAGCTGTGATTTGGGTTGCTTTGGAGCTCACTTTGGGCTGACTTTTAGCTGAGGTGAGTGTTGGTCTGAAATCTGCTTTGGGTTAAAATGACCATGAGTAAAGACATATTCCTTGAATGAGATATGCCGCGATCGCTTAAAGTTGCTCCAAGGTGCATTACCAGAGTTAAATTTGCTGTCCAGCGCAATGGTTTTCCTAGTCAGAAGGCTCTGGCTATGGAGACTGGACTAGCTTTATCTACTGTCAAGAAGTTTCTCAATGGTAAACCTGTGGATTACCTCAATTTTGTGGAAATTAGCGAAAAATTGGGGCTAGATCGGCGAGAAATTACGGAGAGTGAGCGAGATACTAGTTTACCACAAACATGGGATAATTCCTAAATATCAGCATTTTCCCCAAAAAAACCCGATTTTTTGACCGATGCTATAGAACCACTAGATTCGAGCTGTTATGTAAAGAGAATCCCTTATGAGTCTCAATGCTATGAAGAGATTTTGACACCTGGTTCCCTAACCAGAATCAAAGCCCCTGAGCAGATGGGTAAGACTTGTATGCTAGAAAGGGTGCTTTCTCGGGTGAGGAAACAAGGCTATCAAACAATTACGTTGAGCTTTGAGTTAGCCGACTCTACTATTCTTAGGGACTTGAGTCGATTTTCCCGCTGGTTTTGTGCCAGTATTAGTCAGAACTTAGGGTTGCCGAATAAATTGGACGATTATTGGGATGATATTTTTGGCTGTAGCAGTAACACTACGGCTTATTTCCAGGATTATCTGTTGCAGAAAACTGCCACTCCTCTAGTCTTAGCTTTAGATAAAGTTGATCGAGTTTTTGAACATCCTGGGATTGCAGATGACTTTTGTCGCCTGTTGCGTGGTTGGTATGATACCAAATCCGGTTTACATAGACTGATTACCTACATCGACCAAATCCGCTTATGTCAAAGGCTTGGGCAAATTGTAATATTGTACTTTTAAAAGCGGATTTGGTATGACATGGCAAGGCGAGGTAATCACGTTGGTGCTATCTGGCAAAAACTGCGATTAGTAGTGGTACATTCTACAGAAGTCTATAGTTCCCTGGATATTAATTCTTCACCTCTGGCTGGTATCGGTTTGGAAATTGAGTTACCGGAGTTTAGTTTCGAGCAGGTACAGGAATTAGTCAAGCGTTATAGACTAGATTGGAGTGCTAGCCAAATCGAGCAATTGATAATTATGGTAGGAGGGCATCCTTACTTAATGGATAAGGCTCTGGATTATCTTCAGCGCCAGCAAGTAACATTGGATCAGTTATTGCTAGCAGCACCAACAGAAGCTGGACCATTTAGTGATCATTTGCGGCGACACTTGGGAAATTTACAACAGCATCCGGAGTTGGCAGTAGCTTTGGCTGAAGTGGTTAAAGCAAACGATTGGGTAAAAATCCCATCAACTCAATTGTTTAAGTTACAAAGTATGGGACTGATTAAGCTGCAAGGGAATAGGGTGATGCCAAGTTGTGACTTGTATCGTCAGTATTTTCGGGAGCGCCTGGGAGTAGAAGTAATAAGCGCCTAACGGCGCAGGCAATAGGCACTCTTGCAAGCTTGATAAAATGGCGCCGAAAAAAAAGATGAGAAACTAGTCATATCAAGGGATTTAGCCCCAAATGTATGGTTTGAGTGTTTCTGAAGAGCTCGCCTTGGAGCAGATGGTGCTCCCAATTGAATGAAAGAAACAATTCTCTTCCCTATTCCCCATTCCCCATTCCCTACTCCCTACTCCCTACTCTCTGCTCCTTTGTTTCTCGATTTTACGGTAAAATAGATATTACTTAGCTCTGACTATCCCATGTCTATCTCATCTCCATCTCCAACGACCACGGTTAAAATAACACTTTCTCAAGACCGAAAAACTATACTTGAAACAGCTGCAAACCGTGAAGGTCTGAGTTTAAGCGAATATCTCCTCAAAATTGCTACCGAGATCGCAGAACAATCTATGGGGCAAACTGAATCAATAACACTCTCAGAAAAAGACTGGGATATTGTCACGTCTGCAATTACCGATCCTCCTGAACTCAATGAGGCACTGAAAACAGCCATTACTCGTTACAAAAAACAAGGTCTCGAATAATAAATGGAATGGATTATTTGTTCAATTGAAGATTCCAGAGCAATTCGAGAGCATTTTGATTGTGGAATCCCTGAATTAAACGAATATTTGCAAAAATATGCCAAACAAAACCACAAAAAAGGGATTGCCAAGACTTGGGTTGTTCTTTCCCCATCTGAGGAAAATGAAGTAGTCGGCTATTATTCAATTAGTATGGCTGAATTAAAACGAGAATCTCTACCAACTCCATTAATCAAAGACTTACCTCGCTATCCTATCCCCGTTATGCGCATCGGTAAATTAGCCGTTACCTAAACAATGCAAGGCAAACGGTTAGGAGAAACTTTATTAGTAGATGCTTTTGCTAAAGCGCTCCGTTTATCAGAAGATATTGGTGTATTTGGTGTTACTGTTGATGCCTCAAACAATGCAGCAACATCATTTTATCTCAAATACGGATTTATTCCGTTAGAAGATAATAAACTTTCGCTTTTTATAGCATTGAAAAAAATTAGGGAATTTTTTGCAGAAAACATATTTTAGATAATTTGTAAAGCTACTTGACCATAACCTGGAATCCCCATTCTCTCGTAGACAATTTCTCTAACTCGTTTTTAAATGAGCGAACGGTGAGTAATAAGTAATGAGTAAGATAAAAAACAATTCTCCATTCTCCATTCTCCATTCTCCATTCCCAATTCCCAATTCCCTATGTCCTACAAATACATATTTTCGGGAACTCTGCCACCAGATTCTCCTACCTATGTCAAGCGGCAGGCGGATGATGAACTCTATGAGGGGTTAAAAACGGGAGAGTTTTGTTATGTATTGAACTCGCGGCAGACGGGGAAATCTAGCTTACGGGTACAAGTGATGCGCAGACTCCAAGCTGATGGCATTGCTTGTGCTGCTATTGATCTTTCGATGGATGGTACTCAACAAGTTAGTTTAGAACAGTGGTATGCGAGTATTATTCGTTGTCTGAGCAGGGATTTCGAGTTAGAGTTAAATTTGGGCAGTTGGTGGCGCGATCGCAATTTTCTTGCTCCTGTGCGGCGCTTGAGAGAATTTATCGAGGAAGTGCTATTGAAACAGATAACTCAAAAAATTGTTATTTTTATCGATGAAATCGATAGTGTCCTCAGCCTCAATTTTGCAAGTGACGATTTTTTTACTTTTATTCGTGGTTGCTATAACCAGCGTATTGATCAACCAGCGTACAATCGCCTAACTTTTGCTCTGCTGGGAGTGGCTACCCCATCTGATTGGATTCAAGATAAAAAGCGTACACCTTTTAATATTGGTAGAGCAATTGAATTAAAAGGCTTTGAGTGGCAAGAAGCTGAACCTTTGTCCCAAGGTTTGGTGGGGAAAGCCGATAATCCGCAGAAAGTACTGCAAGAGGTGTTAGTATGGACCAAGGGTCAACCCTTTTTAACCCAAAAACTTTGTCAGCTGGTCTACAACTGTAAATCGAGCATTCCCGCTGGTACTGAAGTAGAGCGGGTTGAACATTTGGTGCGATCGCAAGTGATTGAAGATTGGGAGACCCAGGATCATCCAGAGCATCTGAGGACAATAAGCGATCGCCTTCTCAGTCGTGAGCAACATGCTGTAGGCTTACTAGGACTATATCAACAAATTTGGCAACAGGGAGAAATTGCTGCTGATGATAGTATCGAACAGATGAAACTGCGATTGTCAGGTTTGGTGGTTAAGCGGCAGGGTAAATTAGTCGTTTATAATCCCATTTATCATGCAATTTTTAATCAGAGTTGGATTAACCAGGCATTAGCTAATTTGCGACCCTATAGTGAAGCTATCACAGCTTGGTTGGCTTCCAATCGCCAGGATACCTCCCAGTTATTGCGGAGGCAGAAGTTGCATGAAGCTTTGGCATGGGCACTAGATAAAAGCTTAAGTCATCAGGACTATCAGTTTTTGACTACGAGCCAGGAATGGGAAAAGAGAGAATTTCAAAAAGCGCTAGAAGAATTTCAACGGTATTCAGAGGCCAAAAGACAAGGTAAACTCAATCCAGAGTTAGCTGTCACTACCCAGAAAACTATCCATGAAGTTCTTGACCACCTGACTCCAGAAAGTTTCAAATATATACTCTCGGATCTAGAACTAGATTTCGGAGTGGTCAATCAAACCCTATCAATGATCGACAGTCTGCTAACTAGTAAGGGATTTGATGATACCATCAACGAGATGTTGAATGCCATCACCTTAAAAACAGGGGAACTGCTGAATGCAGACTGCACCACTATTTTTTTGTTAGACGAAGAAAACCAGGAACTGTGGTCCCTGGTTAATCAGGGGGAGAGTGGTGGTTTTGCAGAGATTCGGATTAGTATCGATCAGGAAATTGCTGGGGAGGTGGCTACTTTCAAGAAGGTAGTCAATATTCCCTACGATTTCTATGATGATCCACACTCTCATGCTGCCAAGGAGACTGATATAAAAACTGGATATCGTACCTACACCCTGCTGGCTTTACCACTGTTGGATAAGCAAGGAGATTTAATCGCAGTTGTCCAATTACTCAACAAGTTGAAACAACCCCTTGACCCAGAAGCACCTTTGTCTGAGAGAATTGATATTCAGGGCTTCACCTCAACTGATGAAGCAATTTTTGCTGAATTCACCCGTTCGATTCAACTAATTATCCAGTGGTTCCGGTTACTTTATAAAGCAGCTCAAAAACAACGAGCCACTGTAGCCTTAATGAAAGCTACCCAATCCCTACAGTGTAGCTTGGACTTGGAAGAAACCATCAAAAAGGTGATGGAAGAAGCACAAAAGTTGGTGAATGCCGATATCAGTACTGTTTGGTTATTAGACCATGATAGCAACAAATTGCAGGCAAAAATTCCCCTCCCAGATGGTTCTGTAAAGGAATTCTCGATTCCGAGGGATTCAGGATTTGCTGGTCAGGTAGCGACAACCGGTAAGCCATTAATGATTCCCTTTGATGTGTATGACCATCCTAATTCACAAACAGCCCAACAAACAGATCATAAGATCGATTATCGCACCTGTAGTCTGTTAAGTGTACCTATATTTAACCCCGACAAGGAATTGATTGGTGTGACTCATTTAATTAACAAAAATAGACAAGGTAATTTCCCTCCCTACAATCCCACTGATTGGCCTCAGGCACCGGATTGCTGGCAGGCAAGTTTTGATCACAAAGATCAAGAGTTCATGGAAGTTTTTAACTTACAAGCTGGTGTAGCCCTCGAGAATGCTAAACTATTTAGTAGAGTTAAACAACAGAAACAAGATCAACTAAGTGTAACTCATAGCTTTTCCGGTGGACTGATATTTACTGATAAGACGGGTCGCATTACCCTGGCTAACGAAATTGCCGAATGTTTCCTAGGTTTGAGTAATCTAGAAGGTAAGTCAGTATGTGACCTAATCCGGATTAAAGATGCTGACTTTACTCAATGGTTCGATGCAGCTTTGGCAGCTAGGGATGAAAAACACCTTCAGCAGTACTATCCAGAACAAACCTTATTGTCCTACGGAACTGAAGAAGAATACACTGTTAACTTGTCTATTATCTCGATTATGGATAAAAGTGACGCCACCCAAGTCCATAGCACCTTGGTGATGATTAATGAGGGTAATGATGATGCAAGTTTGATGGATTCTCTGTAGGGGCGCACCGACGTGCGCCCTCTTAGTTAGGGTCTGCTGAATAAGTAACAAGGAATGATGAATGATGAATGATGAATTTACAGCAGTTTGCTCTGCTATGCGGTACAGTCTTGATCCCCCTCGCATCCCCCTTGAATCCCCCTCCCGTCCCCCTTTGTATCCCCCTCCCGTCCCCCTTTGTATCCCCCTCCCGTCCCCCTTTGAAAGG
>JAAHGR010000414.1 GCA_010672425.1 Symploca sp. SIO2E6 | reverse complement strand
AGAGACAACTGCAACAGCTAGCTTTGGAGGCTCAGCAGCAGCCGCCAAAAAGCCGTACCCGTCGCCTAGCTTTGACGCGGCTGGTTCAAGGGATTCAGGAATCCGGTAGATTATCTCGGAAGAAATATGATTGTTCCCAGGAGGTTTATGATGAAGCACTTCAGGAGGTTTGGTTGTATGTGTTTCGGAAAATTGATGCTTATGAACCGAGGAGTTCGGTGATTAATTGGGTTAATTCTGCCCTCAAGTGGCGACTGATTGATGCCCTTAATCGGCATACAAAAAAGGGAAGGGAATGCTCCCTTGATGCGCCAATAAATTCTTCACCTAATCAATCAGGGATGAAGTATTTAGATACTTTTGATCAGCCTGAAGCAACTCTTTTACCCTCACAGCTGGTACGTCGGTGTATTGAGGAAGACCCTGAAGGGTTGTTTGCCAGTAAGCATGTTCGAGGACATCCTCAGGCAAACTTCAGAACAATTGCTCTTTTACACTTAGATGGTAATACTTGGCAAGAGGTAGCTGTTGCTGTGGGATTAGGAGCAAAGAAAGAATCAACGGTGCAGAGTTTTTACTCCCGTTGTTGTCGGATTTTTGCCGATAAAATTAAGGGATATTTGCAGGCATAACTGACTGAAGATTTGCTAAATTGTCAACCAAGGTATAATCAACTGTAGAGAATGAACAATGACCAATTTAACAGCTCCATTGAAGTTTTATGTTCCCCTCACAAAGGATGCCTATCAAATAGCAGAAACATTTCGTAAGGAACAGCACCAACCAGAGAAGGCCAAACAAGTTTATCTAAATACCTTGGCGGTTTACGCTGTAAATTTTTACCTACAATGCATGGAAGTTGAGACATCTTTAGAAGCAAGTGATAGCTGGAACCTGGCACTGCGATCGCTTATGGATGTAGCGGATTTGCTGGTAAAGTATTGGGGAAGGTTGGAATGTCGTCCAGTATTGCCCAATGCCAAAATTTGCTACTTACCACCAGAAACTAGGGAGGATAGAGTTGGTTATTTGGTAGTAGAAATTAATGAGGCAACAAATCTAGCCACACTGCTGGGGTTTGCACAAACTGCACCTGCTAGCTGTTTGGATCTTAGTCAATTAAACTCTCTGGAAAATTTAATTGAGCAACTTCCAGAAAAAGAACAATCTCCATCAGTACGATTACGTCAACTACTACAAGATAAGCAACTTCCAGAAAAAGAACAATCTCCATCAGCACGATTGCGTCAGCTACTACAAGGTAAAGATCCTTCAAGCAATACTGAAATTGCTCAAAGTCCTGAAGACACTTACTATAACAACAGCCAAGATTCTTAGTTTACCTGTTTTGGGGCTTTTAGCCCCGAAACAGACAAGGAAATATGTCAACCCAATTAAACAGAAGTTATCCCCATACACTTGTACTTATTTAGTACATTTGTTTGGGTATATTTCGACAACAAATACCTGAAACCCTTGTGAATGCTAGATTTATACCAATTAAGGTTAAAAACATTGTTATGCGTTGTAAACTAATGGCGGTGGCTGTAAAAGTTCTAAGGGAATTTTTATGATACAGATTCTGGTAAGTTTCGCAATGTTAATGGCTCTCCACAGGGAAGATACAATCAGATTGTTGGAAAGAATTGACCGTGGTGAGATAGAAGGCTATGTTACCAAGGCAAGCCTGAAGCAATTCTTAGATAAAAGTGAAAAATTACGAGGGTTTAAAGAGACGATAGAAATAATCCGCATTTTAGTAGATATCTTGAAGCAATGCTCTAATGAAGATAAGCTATTGAAAAATGCACAATTAGCAAATGATGATTTAGATGTTGAGGCTATAGAACAGTTGTGCGCAGAGAATATGAATCTTGGCGCAATTATTGCACCAAACCCTGAAAAATTTTCATGGACAAGTTTGCCAATTATATCGGTAGAAGAATGTCTAGGGCGCTTGTCTTTAGAACAAAGTTTGCTACAATATCGAGAAGAGTCCAATGTGGTGAATTTAACAGAATGGTTTAAGACAAATCTTGATGGAGGTTGGCAGCCAGTTCAGGAATTAGTTTCTCCTCAACCAAGACCAGTATTCAGAGATACTTATGGGAGACAACAAGAACGAGCTAAACTCATCGACTTGGGGCTAGAACTAGCAGGTAATCCTGTAGTTTTAATTATTACTCTTCTAGAGGTGAACGAGGAAGGGGCAAGTATTCGAGCGCAGGTTTATCCGACAGGTGAAGCATTAACCTTACCTCCGAATTTGAAACTGTCTGTGCTGACTGAAACAGGAGATGTTTTTAGGGAAGTAACTGCTAGGAGTGATGATGAATTCATTAAATATCAGTTTGAAGCACAACGGGGAGATCATTTTGGTATTCAGGTAGCCTTAGGGGAGGTCAGTTTTAGGGAAAGGTTTCGGGTTTAGTGAAATTCTTGCTCCGCCTGGGGTTAAAACCCCAGGCTCATAGCTCAAGTCATCTAAAGATGACTATCAATAAATCCGAAAAATTTAGTCCATTTCAATGGACTAAAGCTATTAGCCTCATCATTTCAATCCAAGGCGGGTTATGGTATCCAACCAGGTGGCTAGGTCAAGATTTCTAAAACCCACAATCTAAAATCCCAAATCTAAAATCTAAAATGAAAAAATTATTAACATTAACATTAGAGGGAGATTTTGAGCAAGGGTTTGATACCACCCTAAAAATTCGGCAAGGAGACATCCATTCCTCCTCAGAAACCAGGATTAAGGGTTGGTTATCAGGGAATCGAGATGTACTCAACCGTTATCGGGATTGGCAGCTACGGTATCTCAGTTTGGAAATGCTCTTTCGTGCTCTCAGTGAGAATCCCCAACAGGTGACGAATTCCTCCCAGCGAGGGGAAGCGTTTGCCGCTTGTCGTCGAGCAGCGGAAGTTTTAGAAGCAAGTCTCAATCACTGGCTTAACGATTGTACTGAGTTTCGCACGATTCGGGATAAACTATTGCAATCCCACAAAAAATTTCAGCTACTGTTACAAACGGATAATCCTTGGCTGCGGCGGTTTCCTTGGGAACATTGGGATCTGTTGGCGGAGGCAGAGGCGGAAGTTGCCTTGAGTGCGATCGAATACGATTTTCCCAACTATCTTATATCAAGTTCGGATAAACAGTTAGAATCCTCTTCTACCTTGCAACCTTCTTTCTTCCGCCTCCGGTCCCCCTCCTGGGAGGGGTTAGGGGTAGGTTCCTCCTGGGAGGGGTTAGGGGTGGGTTCTGCCTTATTACCTACCCGAAAGGGAAAAGTGAGAATTTTGGGGATTTTGGGAGAGGGTGCGCAGCTTAATCAAAATGCCGATAAGCAAATTTTAGAGGAGTTGGCGGGTAAAGCGGGAGCAGAAATTAGCTGGCGGGAGCAACCCCAGGCGGCGGAGTTAAATGAGCAGTTATGGCAGCAGGGATGGGATATTCTGTTTTTTGCTGGACATAGTGGCACTTCTAAAGAGGGGAAGCGGGGGGAAATTCAGCTTAATGAGAGGGAAAGGTTGACTATTGCCGATTTGCGGTTTGCTCTAAAAAAAGCGATCACTCGGGGGTTACAATTAGCTATCTTTAACTCTTGTGATGGTTTAGGCTTAGCGCAGCAATTGGCGGCTGAGCGGGATTTGTCTTTACCCCAAGTAATTGTGATGCGGGAGAAAGTGCCAGATCCTGTCTCCCCGAAGTTTTTGCGGTACTTTCTCGAAGCCTATATCCGGGGTGAGTCTCTAGCCGCTGCTGTGGGGGAAGCTAGGCAGAAGTTGCACGGCTGGGAGCAAGATTATCCCTGTGCCAGTTGGTTGCCTGTAGTCTGTCAAAATCCCATGGTGATGCCGCCTACTTGGCATGAGTTACGGTATGGTAGGCAGGATCATCAGTCCCCTTGGCGTCTACCCCGCACCGCAGTAGTTACCAGTTTCCTGGTTACCGTTTTACTGATGGTAGTACGACATTTCGGGATTTTCCAGCCTTGGGAATTGCAGATGTATGACCAGTTTATGCGATCGCGTGGCGATGAGGGGGTGGATTCCCGTCTGTTGGTGGTGGAGGTGACGGAGGAGGATTTTACTTATCAAGATGAGCAGGGTATGGAGCGGAAATGGTCTTTAGCCGATGCAGCTTTAGAGCAATTGTTGGTAAAACTGGAAGCTTATCAACCGCGAGTTATTGGTTTAGACATTTATCGAGATTACCCCGTTAGTCCAGAATATCAGGATTTAGCTCGTCGATTAGCAGCAATGGAGGAGTTTTTTATTGTTTGTAAAGGGAATAATCCTGAAGATTATCCTGGTATTGCTCCACCGCCGGAAGTACCGGAAGAAAGGTTAGGATTTGCCGATGTGGTGGTAGACTCGGATGGGATACTGCGTCGCCATCTCTGGTATGCCACATTTAATAGTAATTCCCCTTGTTTGATAGAAGGCTCCCTCAGTTTGCAGTTGGCTGTGCATTATTTAGCGGCAGAGGGGATTGAGCCGGAGTTGGTAGCAGAGGATCAGGTGCAATTGGGTGCAGTGCGTTTGCCCTCTTTGCAGGGTTATGCGGGGAATTATTCCCGGTTGGATGGTTATCAAATGCTGCTCAATTACCGCACTAGGGGTAAGATTGCCCAGACGGTGACCTTAAAGGATGTTCTGGAAGATAATTTTAACCCGGATTGGGTCAAAAACCGCATTGTCTTAATTGGCGTAACCGCTGCTAGTATTCACGATGATTTTCGCACTCCTTTTAGTCAGCATTCCGAGGAAATCATGCGAGGAGTGTTTATTCACGCTCAGATGGTGAGTCAAATTATCAGTGCAGTTTTAGATGGGCGCAAGTTGTTGCAAATGTGGACAATTTGGGGAGAATTTTTCTGGATTTGGGGTTGGGCAATGGTTGGAGGATTGCTGGTTTTGGTTTGTGGGCGATTGATGTCTTGGTTGGGATTAGGGATAGTCGTCATTAGTGTATTAGGAGGTGTTTGTTTTGTGCTGTTTATTCAGGGATGGTGGGTGCCGTTGGTTCCTTCTGGTTTGGGGTTTTTGGTGACAGGAGGAATTGTAGGGAATTGTAGGGAATTGTAGGGAATTGTAGGTTGGGTGTAGCGAAGCGAAACCCAACGCAAAATTTGGGTTAACCCACCCCTAACCCCTCCCAGGAGGGGAACCGGAATTTTACCAATATCATTAATGGAAAGAATGAGAATCTTGAACCAATCAATAAATTAAACAAACGTAGGTTGGGTGTAGCTTTCGCGAAACCCAACGCAAAATTTGGGTTAACCCACCCCTAACCCCTCCCAGGAGGGGAACCGGAATTTTACCAATATCATTAATGGAAAGAATGAGCATCTTGAACCAATCAACAAATCACACAAACGTAGGTTGGGTGTAGCTTTCGCGAAACCCAACGCAAAATCTCTCATCTCATCTGTCCATTTGCCTGGGTTTTCAATCTCGCTCATTCCGCACACCCGCTAAACGATAATTTTGAACAAATCAATAAATCCGCCAAATCTCGGCTAACCCACCCCTAACCCCTCCCAGGAGGGGGACCGGAATTTTACCAATATCATTAATGGAAAGAATGAGCATCTTGAACCAATCAACAAATCACACAAACGTAGGTTGGGTGCAGCTTTCGCGAAACCCAACGCCAAATCTCTCATCTCATCTGTCCACCTGCGTGGGTTTTAAATAGACTTAAGCTATTAGCCTCATCATTTAAATCCAAGGCAGGTTAGGCAGCCAAACGATAATTTTGAACAAATCAATAAATCCGCCAAATCTCGGCCAACCCACCCCTAACCCCTCCCAGGAGGGGGACCGGAATTTTACCAATATCATTAATGGAAAGAATGAGAATCATGAACAACAAACAATTACCAACAAAACCGATAATCCTTGGCTTAACATTGACAAGCTTAATATTAGGTAGCTTGGGCATCCTCAAACCCCTAATTACACCAAAAATTGCCTCAGCTATATCTCTAAATCAGTCTCCCTTCCAACTGGCACTCAGATTTAGATTACCACCTAAAGGGGCACCAGGTAGGCGTCGAGGTGCTGGTACTCGTCAAGGGTATTGTTCCTCCGATGAAAGGCTTATCGCCTTGATGCCAGGGACAAATTTGGGGTTAACTGTTGCTGAACGTCCTACATTTTGGTTTTATGTTCCTTATCAAGGTGACAAACTCGAAGCAGAATTTTTGCTGGAAGATAATGAAGGTAATGAGGTTTACCAAGAAATTGTTGCCCTCAACAATACTCCAGGAATCGTTAAGGTGAGTTTGCCGGAAAATTTCAGAAACCCGGTTGCTTCTGAGAATCACGAAAAAATATCAGCATTTTCCAGAAACCGGGTTTCTTCTGAAAATCACGAAAAAATATCAGCATTTTCCCTAAAGAAACCCGGTTTCTCGACTGACTCGACTAACTCAACTGACTCTCTAGAAGTTGAACAACTTTATGTTTGGCGCTTATCGGTGATCTGTAATCCGGATAATCGGTTCGATGATGACTACGTTTGGGGTGGAGTTGAACGGGTGTCGATGAGTTTTGAACTCAAGAATCAATTAAAGGATAAAACTAAGCGGGAACGCCTGAAGATTTATGCAGAAAATGGGCTTTGGTTTGATGTCCTGACAACATTGGCTGAATTGCGTGAGGCTAATGTGGAGGATCAGGAACTTGATGAGGATTGGGTGGAATTGTTGGAGCAGGCTTTGATTGATTTGGAGGAAATTAGTGATCAGCCTTTGGTTGATTGTTGCACTTCTGAGCAGTAATTTATAAAGGTACACTCTTTTAAAAGTCCCCCTTATTAAGGGGGATTTAGGGGGATCAACAATGTACCCCATAGCAGAGCAAACTGCTGTAATACCTTCTGTTTCATCAATGCGATTGCCGTAATAATATAATTCACATTATGCATAATTACCTTTGCGATCGCTTGGCAATTAGGGTTTTGTAAAGAATAGGACTTCAAGCGCCAGCTGATTAACCCACCCCTAACCCCTCCCAGGGGGGAACCGGGGACTCCTGGGAGAGGGTTGGGGGTTTTGGACTTAATTGAAAATACTACAAATTAATTTATTAAATATAAAGAAAACCATGAAGA
>JAAHGR010000413.1 GCA_010672425.1 Symploca sp. SIO2E6 | reverse complement strand
TCCCCAAGGTTACCCAAGGATTTCCCCGCTCAACTGCAAGGTTTTTGGGCCAACAGATGCAAAAACCTTGCACTTATGAAAGAAAAGAATGCTTGAAACCATTGTCTGGTATAGCTTACACACTTATTCAGCAAGCCCTACTTCTTACTCATTCAGCAAGCTCTAGCTACTGTAATAAACAGTTAAGGACTAAAAAGGAGCTCCCAGGCGAAATTGCACGGTAAAAATATTATCTTGGATTGATAGATTATTGCCAAAGGGGTCACTGGCATAATTATACTCCTGATTTTTCCAATTAGCTGAAAGGGTGGGGCTATTGTAACTATCTCCTAGTCGCCACAGTAAACTGGCTCCATAAGGGGAGCGACTGGTACTTTCATCAATGGGAGCAAAGTAAGCAGATAGACGCAAGTTCTTAGTGAGGTTAACAGTTACATCAGCTAGGAGTTTGTTCTCATAAGAATTGGGCAAAATATCCCCAAAAGAATTGGTTAATCCCAAAGAAACTCTGCCCCAGTTGAGACGAGCACTGGCGGTTACTGTACTCCCTGCAGAAAGGCTAACTATATTACCAATCTGAGTTTCCCGGTTGGGGGCATAATTAAAGCCAGTAGCTAAAATTAAATTGGCCTTTTGACCTAAAGATATTGTTTTAGACACACTGCCCCATAATTGATTATAATAATCCTGGTCTGGGTTCAGATAACCAATCCCTCCTGCCTGAAACTTCCAACCGTCGGGAGTATTTCTAGTGTAGTCACCCCCTACATAAGCTTTGACTTCTTCTGAGGCAATTACTCCGGCGTAATATCTGATAATATCTTGACTACTAGTTATGTTGCCGGTGAAGCTCAGGTGAGGGTCATAACTAGTTGATTCTCGATAAATACTTTCACTAATGTAATTCACATCTTGATTGAAAAAGTCTAAATAAAGCTGTACATAAAAATTTTGTATATTCGCAGTGGAAAAAGATTCGTCATTGACGACAGAAAGGAATTCTACATCTGACTGAGAACCTCCTTCTCCACCACCACTAGTAAGCAGTCTTGGCTCACTTAGGGGTTGATAAAAGATTTGCCCCGTTGCCAAACTCCGTTCGATTACAGGAGAAAGACCAAGCCAAATACTGTTATAATTAGCTGAAGGAATTTCACTTAACTGCTTGATATCATCGGTTAAACTGGTTGCCCTGCCAATTCCGGCGGAGTAAATGGTAAAACTACCGGTAGGTAGGCGGGTATTGTTGGCAGCGAAGAATAAGTTACGATTAATTTTACTGTTAACAGGATTGGTACTTCCCGATAATGCAGGAACCACATCCGGTAAGAATTGAGCGCCTAGTTGTAGGGCGGTATTCGTGAGGCGGTTTTGGTCTGTACCTAAAATAGTGATACCGCGAATAGTACGCCCTAAAACTGCTTCGGTATCATTGGCTTTGACTATTTGTCTGACTTGAGAAACCGTGCCAGCTATGGTATTGTTTACTTGCTCTTCTCGCTCGATTTGCGTTTGTTCCGATTGACTATTACCGGGCAAAGCACCGGTATTAGGAAAGTATAAGTCTAGGCCAATTTCTTGACCATTAGCACCTCTTTGAAATCCCGGAAGTTGGATAGCCTCCAAGGATTCTGGAGTGACGACATCACCAAGTTGAGAAGTTTGTAAAATGCGAGTCGGTACGAAAAATTGTGGGTCAATACTAGCTCGATCTATAACTAAACCAGGGGTATAGGTGCATTGTCCTTCAGTGATAGAATCATCAAAAATACAAGCACCAGTCAAACTCGCTTGTAGTTGCAACCCGGTTAGAGTTTGGGGTTCGATAGTAGTGGTGGTAACTACTCTTTGGTGGGGTACTGTACGCAATCGCAGATAGCGTCCCTTTTGGTCTACAGTATAAACATTGGTTTTGGTTAAACTTTCAGTAATTTGAGAGTTTAGTTTGAGAGTGCCAGAAAAAACAGGATTACTGTCGATGGTTTCAGCAACAGTGCCGCTAGCAGAAAAGTCCCATTCCTTGAGGTGGTTAATGGGGGTATCGTCTAAGGGTAAGGTAGTGGTTAAAGGCTGAACTTGCTCCGCAGGAGCAATTCGAGGAGGAATAAGGTAGTCAGGGTCTTCTGTTACTGGGGTAGACTCTGATTCGGTACTACTCGGAGGAACGCTATTATTTTCTCCAATATCCTCAGTCTCGCCAGACTCGACAATATCGTCAGTTTCGCTAATATCCTCAGTTTCGCTAATATCCTCAGTTTCGACAATATCCTCAGTTTCGCTAATATCGTCAGTTTGGCTAATATCGTCAGTATCGACAATATCGTCAGTATCGACAATATCGTCAGTTTCGCTAATATCGTCAGTATCGACAATATCCTCAGTATCGACAATATCCTCAGTTTCGACAATATCGTCAGTATCGCTAATATCGTCAGTTTCGACAATATCGTCAGTTTCGACAATATCTTCAGTTTCGCTAATATCGTCAGTTTGGCTAATATCGTCAGTTTGGCTAATATCGTCAGTCTCTACAATAGACATCTCCGAAAAAGAACCTAAAACCCTTATCCTGTCTAGGTGGAAACCTAATTTCCGGAGAGGTCTAATATCCTCAGTATCGACAATATCCTTAGTTTCGACAATATCGTCAGTATCGACAATATCCTTAGTTTCGACAATATCGTCAGTTTGGCTAATATCGTCAGTATCGACAATATCTTCAGTTTCGCTAATATCGTCAGTATCGACAATATCGTCAGTTTCGCTAATATCCTCAGTTTCAACAATATCGTCAGTTTCAACAATATCGTCAGTATCGACAATATCTTCAGTCTCTACAATATTGTCAGTTTCGCTAATATCGTCAGTTTCGACAATATCCTCAGTCTCGCCAATATCGTCAGTTTCGCTAATATCCTCAGTTTCGCTAATATCGTCAGTTTCAACAATATCGTCAGTATCGACAATATCTTCAGTTTCAACAATATCGTCAGTTTCGACAATATCGTCAGTTTCGCTAATATCCTCAGTTTCGACAATATCATCAGTATCGACAATATCCTCAGTTTCGACAATATCCTTAGTTTCGACAATATCCTCAGTATCGACAATATCCTCAGTTTCGCTAATATCGTCAGTCCCGACAATATCGTCAGTCTCTACAATATCCTCAGTCCCGACAATATCGTCAGTCTCGACAATATCGTCAGTTTCAACAATATCGTCAGTATCGACAATATCTTCAGTCTCTACAATATCGTCAGTTTCGACAATACAGCAGTTTTCGCTGTTATGTGGTACACCTTTATCCCCCCAACCCCCCTTTCCAAGGGGGGCAGTAAAAGTCCCCCTTGGAAAGGGGGATTTAGGGGGATTTTTCTTACTGTACCTCATAACATCGCAAAGCGCTGTATCCTTAGTTTCGACAATATCGTCAGTCTCGCTAATATCGTCAGTATCGACAATATCCTTAGTTTCGACAATATCGTCAGTATCGACAATATCGTCAGTTTCGCTAATATCGTCAGTTTCGCTAATATCGTCAGTATCGACAATATCGTCAGTTTCGCTAATATCGTCAGTTTCGACAATATCGTCAGTATCGACAATATCGTCAGTTTCGCTAATATCGTCAGTATCGACAATATCGTCAGTTTCGCTAATATCGTCAGTATCGACAATACAGCAGTTTTCGCTGTTATGTGGTACACCTTTATCCCCCCAACCCCCCTTAGAAAGGGGGGCAGTAAAAGTCCCCCTTTCTAAGGGGGATTTAGGGGGATTTTTCTTACTGTACCTCATAACATCGCAAAGCGCTGTATCGTCAGTTTCGCTAATATCGTCAGTATCGGCAATATCGTCAGTATCGTTAATATCTTCAGTCCTGACAATATCGTCAGTCTCTACAATATCGTCAGTATCGACAATATCGTCAGTATCGACAATATCGTCAGTCCCGACAATATCCTCAGTTTCGCCAATATCGTCAGTTTCGACAATATCGTCAGTTTCGCTAATATCGTCAGTTTCGACAATATCGTCAGTCCCGACAATATCGTCAGTTTCGCTAATATCCTCAGTATCGACAATATCGTCAGTTTCGCCAATATCGTCAGTCTCGCTAATATCGTCAGTATCGACAATATCCCCAGTTTCGACAATATCCCCAATCTTACGAATCTTACCAATATCTCCAGTCTCCCTCAGCTCTAACTCAGGAGACTCAGATAAGCTAGTGGTATCTCTATCTAAAGAGTGAGCAACTTCTGCCGACCCTGATGTTCTTCTTATATCAAGTTCGGATAAGCAGTTATCATTTACTTCTACCTTGCAACCTTCTTCCTTTCCTTGGAGCCTTCTGCTCCGGTTCCCCTCCTGGGAGGGGTTAGGGGTGGGTTCTGCCTTGTTCTCACCAAAGTATAAGTATTCAACCGCACTTGATGTTAATTCAGAAGAAGAATCATATATATACTCAGGTTCGCTAACTGGTAGCGAGTTTGGTAGTTCAGCTGCTGACTCCTTTGGGTTAGTCTCCCTAAGAGGAATTAAGATTTGATTAGGTTCATCAGGATTAGCATCTACTGCTTCCTCTGAATTAGTCCTTGCTACTCCCTTGAAGGGAAACGTAATGCCGAGTAGCGCGAAACAACTGACTAATATAGGGTTGATAATTGTGTCAATCTTTGATAAGTTACTCTCATTAGGAGTATGCAGCCTAGTCACTATAGCGATGTTTAACCTCCCCAGTCAGGATATCTATTGCTGTGGCTAGAAGACCCTGACCAGAGAGATTTTAGATTTTAGATTTTAGATTTTAGAATTAAAATGGTCACAAGCCCCTAAATTTATTTATGGAATAAATCTAAGATATTCAATCTTATAATCCTCAAGCCCCTAAATTCATTTATGGGGTAAATCTCAAATCTTCAATCTTCAATCTTCAATTACTTGACCTTCTACTTCTTTCGGTAGATGCTCAAGATATCCGGAGACTTAGAGGAAGGTTGCAGGGCGAGCACAGATTGTGCAGGAGAGTCAGTTTGAAAGGATTAGATACTAATATCAAGTTCGGTTTAATACTTACACTTTGGTGGCAATAAGGCTCCGAGGCAGGAGGCTCCGAGGCAGGAGAGAAGAAAGAAGTTAGTCTTCTTTTGAACCATAATATGCTACATTTTGTCATGCGGAATGTGGGTTGTAACCGGATTTGGTATCTCTATCTTGAGAGGGATAACCTTCTGCCGATTCTGATGTTACCTTTAATGGAGAAGAATGTGTGAAAAACTCTGGCTCGTCAACAGTATAGCTGGTAGCGAGTTTGGTAGTTCGGACGCTGACTCCTCTGGGTTAGTTTTCCCAAGGGGAGAAAGCTTTTAATTGGGAAGAAAGAAGAATACATCAGGATTAGCTTCGACCAGAAAAATTTTAGATTAAAGAATTAAAGAATTAAAGAATTGAAGAATAAAACGGTCACAAGCCCCTAAATTTATTTATGGAATAAATCTAAGATATTCAATCTTCAAATCCTCAAACCCCTAAATTTATTTATGGGGTAAATCTAAAATCTTCAATCTTCAATCTTCAATTGTTTGACTGATACCTCCAATTGCGATCGCTTAGTGCAGTACCTCAGTAAAGCTAAATCTGTAGGTTGGGTGTAACAAAGTGAAACCCAACAGAATACCCTATGGTAAGCTATCTGAACTTGTTACCAATGGGTATTAGGTAGTAGGTGGAATGGCAATTGTCTTGCACTTTCGTTGAGATTAACTCAAAACTTGTTACTTGTTACTCGTTACTTTTTACTTATGCAGCAAACCCTAGTCAGGTATGTAGGTTAAGGGTTTTCTAGGTAGAAAACCCTTAACCATTAACTCAGCGCTGAGGGTCGAAAATCAACAGAGTGACAGATCCTAGTAACAAGTATTTACTCTTGAGAAACTAGAAATGAAAAAGGATGGCCGAATCCTCTGATATGACTAGTTTCTAACTTCTTTTTGGACTGAAGTCCTACTACTGCTCATTACTTAACTAGAGTTCTAAGGAGTCGCATCAACCACAGAGTCACCAGCAGCAGTACCAATGTTGATATCATACCCAGCAGTGAATGAATTACCCTGCGCTGTACCGCGATCCGTATCTTCAGTAGTAGTCACACTGACACTATCTGTGCTACCCAGACCCTCGACAGTAATTGTACCAGCAGCACCAACAGCAGAAGCAGAGTTCTGTAAACCAGCAGCACCATCGTAGTTAAAAGAATTAGCCGCAGCACCTTCTTTACCTACAGCAGCAGACACAGCTGCACCAGTAACATTGCCAGCACCATCAGTAGTGAACGCGGCAGCACCAGCGGAACCGCCTTCCCCAGCACGAGCAATGGAGGAGAAACCAACCAAGCTAGCAACAGTAGCAAGCAGAGCAGCGGAAAGTTTAATTGTTCGGTAGTTCATGGGATATTTTTCGTTACAACAAGAAGAAGAATGTGACTTAAACCTTGTGAGGCTTAATTGTTTTAATCATAGATCATTAAATTGATAAAAGCAATATAAAGAAATAACAAATTTGAATGAATAAAGGAGAGAAAAAACAATAAATTGAGATAATCAAGGGGTCAAAAAAGCGGATTAATTCAGCTCATTTGTAGGTTGGGTAGAGCTTTCTTCGTGACCCAACAAGGGAGGGAGTTGTGTTGGGTCTCGTTGCCTCGACCCAACCTACAATTTACTTTTTTCAACAAGAGCAAGCTGACACTCTTACAGCAGTTTGCTCTACTATGGGGTACATTGTTGATCCCCCTCGCATCCCCATTAGATCCCCCTCCCGTCCCCCTTAATAAGGGGGAAGCCAGAGGACGCTACGCTTTTAGTTCCACGGGGACTTTGAGAAAAGTGTACTTCATTACAGCGCAAAGCGCTGTATCACCTAGATAGGGCTTGCTGCATAAGTGTGTAAGCTATGCTAGAGAAGGCTTTCAAGCATTTTTTTGCCTTTCCAAGTGCAAGGAAATTGAATATGGGTGGTTCAAAAACCTTGCACTCCTTGCGGGGAAATCCCTGGGTAACCGAGGAATTCGAGTGCCCAAAACGCGGGATAAATGCTTCATTCCTTCTTACTTTTTACTTGTTACTTGTTACTTGTTACTTATTCAGCAGACCCTAA
>JAAHGR010000412.1 GCA_010672425.1 Symploca sp. SIO2E6 | reverse complement strand
GCCTTGGCTTTTGGTTTAGGTTCTCGCGATCTTGCTGCCGAGCAAGTTCGGGAATGGCTAGCATCTTTCAAGGGTAGACAAGAAGACTGATTTGTCATTTGTCATTTGTTATTTGTCATTTGTCATTAGCGAGATTAGGCAACAGGCAACAGTATTAGGGGGTGTACCTGTTGTCTGTTAAAAATCGAATTGGTATTAAAAATCGCACCTTTGCTGAGCAAAGGTGCGATTAATTATTTTAAAGCTTTATCCATTCATTTTTTTTTAAACAGTAGTTAACTAAGATCAGACCTTGATGTCTGTAAAAATTTAGACCAGTACAATGTCTGCTACTGACTTTTCAGTAGTTGAGACTTTTTCAGCGACCAAATGCTCTGAGGAGGAGCAACCTAAGGAAGAACTTACAGAGAGTTTTTCTTTAAGCATTGGTTGGTCATTTTGCCAAAGTCGTTCAATTCCCTCCCAACTCGGTGCAAAAGGTGGCAGTCCTAAAGAACAAGCTTTCCAGCTACCTCTAACAGGTGCACTGAGGAGCCTACACATACCTCCACGTCTCCCTGTTGGTTGATAATAACGACAAACTAGGCAGGCAGAAGTATGCAAATTTAAGGTCTTCATTGGAATTATTTATCAGTCGTAAATTTATTTCCTCTTAATTCAATTTTTATACTTTTTCAAGGGATCAATTTGAGATATTTATTTTTTCTTTATAATTTTGTTACATATGTATAAATTACATCAAAAAAAATACCTCAGCTTCAACAATACCTAGCTCAAATGGACTGAAGTGAGTTGAAACAGTATGGGGATCAAGGGAAATCCACACATGAACTCATTACTCATCACTCATTACTCTTGAGAAACTATTTTAGATTTTAGATTTTAGATTTTAGATTTATTTAGATTTTGGATTAAAGAATTGAATCAACACAAGCCTAAGGCTCCGAGGCTCCAAGGCTCCAAGGCTCTAAGGCTCCAAGGCTCTAAGGCTCCAAGGCTCTAAGGGAAGCTGACTTGTTTCTCTTATTCTTTTTGGGGCGGATGTCCCTAAAGATGCTCATTACTTATTCAGCAAGTCATAGCTAACTTTGCCAACGCTTAGCAGCACACAGACAACAAATACCCCAACGTTGGAGCTCTCCTGGTGGTGTAGGACACTGGCATTCTGGACACCAAGGCAATTGTTGCGATCGCGTCTGCATGAGTTTAACCCAGCGTTGATAAGCTGAGTGAGGATCTTCCACGGCAGCGGTTGACTCAATGGGTGATACAGATACCGTTTCTGCAAGATAACTAGGATGCTCTTGCCATGAAGAAGACTGTAATTCTGATACTTCATTACTTCTGTTGTTTTTCTTCCACTGAGCGGTAGAAAAGCGAATATCAACCAGTTGGATGGTTAACTGGGCGTTGAGTTTTTTTAAAATAAAACGGCGCTTAAATTGCAGTTCCTGTGCCCAAACAGAGCTAGAGGTGGCAACATACAAAATATCCCTAGATATTGAATATGGTTGCGTCTGCTGAGCCACTGTGGCTCCCACTACTTGCCGCCAGCAGTTGACCAAGCGTTGAAATTGTTTCAAACCTTCCCACTCGGGCTGCTCTTCGAGTTTGCATAAGATATGATTAAGAGATTTCAACATATGTTCTATATGATTAGTTTTGTTTTGTCATACACTGACTGCCAACAACATTGATTGTAAAATTAAAACCCAAAAACCCTCCAAAGTCCTCCTCATGAGCAAAAACAACTCGGTTCAGTTACTCAACCCAGCTTTACAGGCTGCTCTGGGCAGCCTTGACGTGCAGTTAGAAGAAGAATTAGTCCGTTACCGACGCAAACGTGCAGGACGTCCAGTTAAATCTATTCGTGGACTTGGTAGCAACCAAGTCCGCCAACCGATTGAGTTAATCTCCATTAAGAAACCAGTAGGTCAAACCCAGCAGCCAGTTTTACCGGAATCCTCGGCTCCGGTAATCTCATTGCCACAAGTACTAGAGTTCAAGACGCCACCGACGGTGCTTCCTCAAGAAATAAGCCCAGAACTCATCAGCCAGACTCAACAGCTAGATGACTCTTCATTAACAGTCTCGGAATTATCTGAGTCCCCTGTTGAGCAGAGCCTGGTAGCTCAATCAGGGGTAAACGAACAACTGACTCCTTCTGAAGAAACAACAGAGGAAAAAGCCAATTTGGTTCCCCCAGAGCCATCCCCAGAAGAACCAGAAGGTTATCTCGAATCATCAGAGAAACTACTAGAGAGTCTACGGGAAGAAGAGGCAAGCACTCAACCCCAAAAGCGCTTCAGGGATCAGCTACTGACTCCTTTAGGTGTTGGTTTGACGTTACTGGTGTTGCTCTCGGGTGCGACAGTGATCTATCTGGCAATGAATCCATCCCAATTTAAAGTTTTGGTTCTTGATCGGTTTTTCGGTTCACCAGAAACCACTACGGCTCAAAACTCCATTGGGACGACACCGGCTCAGGGAAACTTAGGGCAAGATTCACCCATAATTAATGGTCCGGACTTGGCTTCTGAGGAATTTGTAGATTTGAATTTAAATAACCTGTCTCGCTTGGAAAGTATACCCACTGAGAAACCAACCTCAAAGCAAACGGAAGTTCCCCCACTGCCAGATTTATCTGAGTCTAATAGGACACCAACAGTTCCATCAGGAACATCCAACCAAGAGTTTTCTGGAGGCACTGATTTACCTTCGGCACTTTTACCACCACCTCCACTACCGGAAACCGCACCACAGACGGCAGCACCGAATAAACCTGCTCCTGTTCCTGCTCAAGCAAGTCCGTCACCAACAACTACTACACCTGTGCTCACACCAGAAGCATCTCCTTCTCCAAAACCAGTAGAGGCAGCCTCAGCTCCAGTACAGAAGGATCGTTTTTATTATGTGGTGAGTAAATATACCGGTAACCAGGCTCTGGAGCAAGCCCAGACAATCGTTCCTGATGCCTATTTGCGGAAGTTCCCAGAAGGTACACAGATTCAATTAGGAGCCTTCGATACTGAAGCTCAGGCAAAAACTTTAGTTGAGCAACTCCAGCAACAGGGAATTTCTGCATTGGTATATCACTCCCGATAATAAGAATAAACTAGCACTTTTTGGCAGGAAGTTTTTACACTGGATGAAAGACCTTTGAAACCAGCTCACCCAGTGGAGCTAATTTCACACCTAATTTGTCAACTCCGAGAGGATAAACAGCGTCATGGGATTATTTGATCGCCTCAGTAGAGTCATCAGAGCTAACCTCAATGATATGGTTAGCAAGGCTGAAGATCCAGAAAAGATTCTGGAGCAAGCCATTACTGATATGCAAGAAGATCTGGTACAACTGCGCCAAGCGGTAGCCAGAGCAATTGCTACTCAAAAACGCACGGAGCAGCAATATAACAAAAATCAACAGGAAGCCAACAATTGGCACCAAAGAGCCCAACTGGCACTCAGCAAAGGGGATGAAAATTTAGCTCGTGAGGCACTGCAACGTAAGAAGACCAATAGCGAAACTGCGACTACGATTAAAGTGCAACTGGATCAGCAAACGGCTCAGGTAGATACCCTCAAGCGTAATCTGATTGCCCTGGAGAGCAAGATTTCTGAAGCTAAGACGAAGAAGGATATGCTCAAAGCAAGGGTTAGTGCTGCTAAAGCCAATGAACAGTTGAGTAACACAATTGGTCGATTGGGCTCAAATTCAGCGATGGGTGCCTTTGAGCGCATGGAAGAAAAAGTCATGGAGATGGAGGCCCGTTCCGAGGCAGCTGGTGCCCTGGGTGGCAATGATTTAGAAAGTCAGTTTGCCCAACTCGAAGCTGGCAGTGATGTGGATGATGAGTTAGCAGCAATGAAAGCACAGTTGACTGGTGGTTCTGTCTCCCAGGGAGCTTTACCAGCCTCAGGGGGACAAACATCTCAAACATCTTCCCCTTCTAATTCACAAGTGGATAATGAATTGGATGAGCTGCGTCGGCAACTAGACAACTTGTAGCTCTCAGCTGCTTTTGGGCAATGTCCTCTGTCATCTGTAAACCTAGGTAGCCGAATCAACATCAATCCAGCTCAAGTGAGGTTCGGAGTTGAGGGAGAGGAGCTATCTGGGTCTTATTGTGCTAAGAGTGATTTACTCTATTAATGGAAAGTGAATTGATGGAGGTGTTGTGAGTAGCGTTATTTTAATTGAAGATACCGAGTTTGAAACCGAAGTCTTAAAAGCGCAGGAGCCAGTACTGGTGTATTTTTGGGCGCCTTGGTGTGGTCCTTGTAAATTGGTATCACCATCTGTGGAATCGGTTGCAGATGCCTACAGCGATCGCCTGAAAGTGATTAAGATGGAAGTAGACCCTAATCCAGAATCTCGAAACACTTGTAAGGTGGAAGGGGTTCCAGCTTTGAGACTGTTTAAGAATGGTGAATTGGTAGAGTCAGAAGAGGGGGCAATTGGTAAGCAAAAGTTACAGGCTATGTTAGACAATCATCTTAGTCATTAGTCATTGGTCATTAGTCCTTTGTAGTCATAACCGATGATAAAGGACATGAAATCCCACTGACTTGAGTCGTGGGATAAGTTAAACACAACAAACGACAAACAACCAACAACCAACAACCAACAACAAACGACAAACAACAAACGACAAACAACAAACAACCAACAACCAACGACAAACAACAAACAACCAACAACCAACGACAAACAACAAACAACCAACAACCAACAACAAACAACAAACGACAAACGACAAACAACAAACGACAAACAACAAACAACAAAACATGCAGCTTGCCCAGCGCTTACAATCTCTGCAATCCAATGTATTTGCTGATATGGATCAGGCAAAGGCCAAAGCAAGAGCCCTTGGTAAGGAGATTATTGACTTATCTTTGGGTTCCTCCGACTTGCCGGTTTCAGAGCAAGTGCTCTCGGCGATTAGAGAATCTCTATCTGATGCTACGACTCACGGCTACTTGCTGTTTCATGGCACTCAAGCCTTTCGTCAAGCAGCTGCGGATTGGTATAGTAAGAAATTTGGTATCTCAGTTAATCCTGAAACTGAAGTATTGCTCCTGATTGGTTCCCAGGAAGGCACTGCTCATTTACCTTTGGCGGTGCTCAACCCAGGGGATTTTGCCCTATTGCAAGACCCTGGCTATCCTTCCCACGCCGGTGGGGTTTACCTGGCTGGGGGTCAAATTTATCCGATGCCCTTGTTAGCAGAAAATAGTTTTTTGCCAGTATTTGAGGATATTCCTGTCTCAGTGCTAGAGCAGGCTAAACTGATGGTATTAAGTTATCCTCACAATCCTACCTCCGCGATCGCACCGTTGTCTTTTTTCCAGGAGGCAGTTGCTTTCTGCCGTCAGCATAACTTAGTCTTAGTTCATGATTTTCCCTATGCTGATCTAGTGTTTGGAGAAGGTACAACTACAGTCAATCCCCAATCCCTAGCTCCATCAATTTTTCAAGCAGATTTGGATAAAGAACTATCGATCGAGTTTTTTAGCCTTTCCAAGTCCTACAATATGGGAGGATTTAGGGTAGGTTATGCTATTGGTAATGCTGAGCTAATTCAGGCTTTACGACAAGTGAAAGCAGTGATTGACTTTAACCAATACCGAGGAATTTTAAATGGTGCGATCGCGGCTTTAACTATTCCTCAGGAGCATGTTAAACAAACAGTAGCGATTTTTCAACAGCGACGGGATACTTTGATCCAAGCGCTACATCGCCTTGGCTGGCAAGTGCCTACACCCCTAGCCACGATGTATGTTTGGGCAAAGTTACCAGCACCTTGGACATCTAACTCCATTGGATTCTGTACTCAGTTGGCAGCTCAAACAGGTGTTGCAGTTGCTCCAGGAGTAGGTTTTGGCAAAGCTGGCGAAGGATATGTTCGGTTTGCTTTGGTACGGGGACCAGAAGTTTTAGAGAAGGCTGTGGAGAGAATGGCAGGATTTTTGCGATCGGGGAGTAATGAGTAATGATCAGTCCTCTTCTCGGAGCCTTAAGCTTGTGTTGATTCAATTCTAAAATCCAAAATCTAAATATAGCAACCGCCACAACGGTTAGGACACTAAATTTAGCTCGAAATAAGAAAGGACGTTAATCTGATGTCCTAATGACCCTGGCGGCTGCTATAAATATAAAATCTAAAATCTAAAATCTAAAATTGTGTAGGGGCGGGTTTAGGGACAACTTAACACCATTTACCCGAATATTTCCCTCAAAACCCGCCCTGTCGGCATCCTTTCGGTTAGCACAAGTTCCCTGTTTACTTGTTCCTTAAAAAAATACTCTACAGTAACCGTCCCCCATGAAAACGCCAGCGGGGAAACAGAATCCTCATGATGCTTTGAGATGTTAGATAAACCCCTAGCCAAACTAAACTGTAGTGGATCGTAAACCAGTAAATTGGCAGATCTTTAGGGGCACCAGGCAAGCCAAAGACTTTTACTATACAGATGATAAATACTGCTTCCCAAATACCAGCCAAAAGTTGGAAAGCTCCAGGCCAGTCCCGATCCCAACGAAACTGCTGCATATAAATATAGAGGATATCCCAGATTATCCCAAATAGTGCGACATATCCCAAGATGGGGAAAAAGGGTGGGAGGTGATCAACAGGATCACCAGGACCAATAATACCTAGATGAAATGGTAAGGTGAGCAATGCACCCACAGTTGCTAACAGAAATAATCGCGTTTGCCAGCGACCTAATAAAGTAGGAGTCATTGTTATTTGTTATTTGTTGTTTGTTGTTGGTTGTTGGTTATTTGTTGTTGGTTATTTGTTGTTGGTTGTTGGTTATTTGTTGTTGGTTGTTGGTTGTTGGTTGTTGGTTGTTGGTTATTTGTTGTTGGTTATTTGTTGTTGGTTGTTGGTTGTTTTTCATCTAGTAGAAATTAGATTTTTACCTAGATATAATAAGGGTTTCAGATGAGCTCTACCTAATACAGCAGTTGGCTCTGCTATGCGGTACAGTGTTGATCCCCCTCCCGTCCCCCTTTGATCCCCCTCCCGTCCCCCTTTGATCCCCCTCCCGTCCCCCTTTGATCCCCCTCCCGTCCCCCTTAATAAGGGGGAGGCCAGAGGATGCTACGCTTTTGCTTCCACGGGGAGGCCAGAGGATGCTACGCTTTTGCTTCCACGG